>NZ_CABSXI010000002.1:0-83872 GCF_902481605.1 uncultured Oribacterium sp.
TCCTTGGCATAAGACACCGCCCTGGATGAGCCGGATTTCTGCGCAAGAGTTTTAATGACCGGCATATCCAAAAGCTCTGCAGGAGCCAGATGATTTTCTACTGCAAAAATCACCTCGTCCAAATAATCTCTTAAAAACTTTACAATCTCTGCCGTTCCTGCCAGCATTCTGGGTGCCTTTAGAGAGAGTTCTACGCAGTCGCAAGCCGGCTTCCAAAGCAGGCTGAGCATTCCTTCATTGGCCATATATTCCATGGAAGAGGCCAGATTTGCAAGATTGGACAAGTCTTTTCCCCGCCAGTCTAGATACGTTATGTCTGCGAAACTTGGTAGAAGAAGTCCTCTCTCCCAGGCTTCTTGATTTGCTTTTAGTGCGTCCCCCGCATTTTCATCACTAAGATTCCCAAAGACTGCAATCCAGTTCATCAGCGCGCCCATGCTAAGAGGCTTTCTCCTTCTTGCAACCTGTCTTAAGATAAGGCCCTGTCCATGATAGACTTCAGAGTCTCTATGAACTGCCGTAAGAGCAAAATCTCCCCAATTTGGGAAGATAGAAAACAGCTTTGCATAACCGTCGGAAAATCTATCAGGTAAGAGGCGAAGGCTTTCCGGCTGTTTCAATTCTATCCTCCAATAAGGCGTTTCTCCCGGGATGAATTCCGGTTCCACATAAGAATCCTGTAAATATCCGGAAAGTACAGCTCCCAGCAAAACTTCTCTTTCCTCCTCATCCTTTAAGAGTTCTCCTGAGGGAAGAAGAATTTTTAAGTCAATATTTTGCAATGTTCCCCTATACTTTTGAAGTTCTTCCTCGGTCAGATTTTCAAGATTCAGTCTTGTCAACGCCAGCTGTAAGTCAGGCTCCGAAACATACAGAATATTCTCTGCCCGGTATAAGGATAAACGCTCCACTAAATCCTCCGGACAGATGCTTAAATCCTCATAACTTGGGGTACTGAGCAAACAGGGCCATTGTCCCATGGTATGAAACAGGAATTCTCGTCGCATATACAATAGTGTATAGTAGCGAGTTTTTATCATTTCTTTGCCCTCTATCCATACCGACTCTTTTCTATCCTGCAGCATATTTTTTTCGATCTTCTTTGCCCAGCTTTTTAAGGACCATAAACCTCCGGCATCATTGTTAGGAATCCCCACAAGACTCATTCTTGCTTCTTCAGGATTTTGGTAGGCTATCTGGTTTGCCATGGCAATAAATCTTTCGAAAACAATATCCTCAACACATTCCTTTCTTTCTGAAAGTACTGCTGCCAAGTCCGTTAAACTTTCCAAAGAGACATTACCCAGAGAAAATCTCGGCACTTCCCACAAAGTGGGTGTTTTTCTCCATAAGCCCCGTAGCTCTTTCTTGCACTCTTCTTTTTCCGGCGATATGCCCCAAGACTTTCCCACCTTGCCGGCAAGATTTACGATACTCTTATCCTCATCCTGCAAATAAAGGGAAAGCCACTCTGCATAGTCTTCTTCTGCATTTGGCTTTTCTCTTTTTAAAACAGAATTTAAGATGAGTTTTTTCACTTTGTTTCCCTTTGCCGAGGTACAGGAAATCAATACCGGAGACAAAAGTTCTTCGGAAACCTTCTCAATCAGAATAGGGGCAAATCTCTCCAGCACGGGGCTTTCCCCTAGCCCCAAGAGAGGAATAAGATTTTCCGCATCGGATACTATCTCCTCCTCTGTCCAGCCGATTTTATCCAAAATCTCCAGCCATGCCTTCCTGTCTCCCGGCCTTTTCGCAATCTGTAAAGCTTCAAAGACATAGTTTTTTGCCGCCTCTGTACTAAAGAGCTGATTCTCCGCTCCCCAAAGGAGTACTTTGGAAAAAGGTCCTGTTGCAGCAATCCCCAGAGAAATACCCAGCTCTATATGCTCTAAAAATCTTCTGAGAACCTCCTCTTTTTCCAGTACAAAACTCTCATCAAAATTATAGTCCTTTTTTTCCCTCCCCAAAAGAATGGCAGAAGCAGCCGACCAATCCTTCATATACTCCACAGATTCCGGAAGGGGAAGATTCATCTTATGTACCAGCTTAAGGGCCAGCATACCAAGAACGGACAGGGAATGCTCCCATGCCCTTCTGTTGGATGTACAGGCTGCCAAAACAAAATTTTGGGCATAGTTTGCTCCCCTTGCCATAATGGCCTGTAGAACAATCTCATCCCCTCGACTTAAAATATTTGCCGCTCTTTTGGCCTCCACACCTACCCGTATAGCAAAAACACCAAGCTTCTTAAGGTCTACATCCACAACCGGAGCAAAGCCGTAGCTGTTCTCGGATAATTGTTTGATTTGCACCCATTCTCCGGATTTTAGTCCATCCCTTGCAATCTCTTGCTCTTCCTTCGTTCCTATCCCGAGGCTTAAAATATTTTCATAAGCCGTTTCCTCATAGCCTAAAGAACGGTAGATTGCAACAGTGCTTTCCAGTTTGCTTGCCATAGTAAACTCCTTTATCTGCTTTTCAGCCGAATGATATCCCTTTGTCGCCCTATCGACTTACAGTCCTTAGATTATATTGCTCGCTGAATTACAGCCCTTAGATTATATTACTTGCTGAATTAGATTCCTTAGGCTATCTGCTTGCCGGCTTATACCTATACTCCCTTTCTTAGTTTCACTGCCAAAATGTGCTTGCAAGGCCCCCTACTGTTTCGATGCTTTAAATACCACGTACACGTGCATTTTGCATTTTCCACTCCGGATCCTTCCGGGTAAATCACTCTGTAGTTTGTCTCCCCCGACTTCACATACCAAAGGGAATCCTCCACAAAGACGGTGTCCTCCATGAGCTTTTTTGCCGCCACAAGTCTCGGATTGTCATTTAATACTCTATCCGGGTCGTCAGGAAGCTCTCTATGGAAAAATGCATTTTCATGGACATCAAAGCCCAGTTTTCCGGAAACAGCCAGAAGTTCCATAGCATCATGAATATTATTCTTATCCACGCCTAAGGATGCAGAGATTTTTTCAAGTTCAATTCTTGGCTCAAAATTCAGTTCATTATCAATTCTGTCGGCACATTCCAAAGTCTCTAAGTCTGAAAGTGCTTCCAGCAAAGCCCCTTCTCCGGAATAACCTTCATAGCTCTTAGCTGTAAGGCTCAGGGTAATGCTCGCACCCCTCATACAAACTTCTATCATCATTTGCCCGTGAGCAGCCCCTTCCGGAGCATAAAAGTTAATCCTGTTCGCATGACTCATGAGACGCTTCAGCCCGCTAAGCCGATGAAGACCGCTAATATATACGCTGTCTTTTTCTTCCCTAAGCTTTAAGATTGCACCGGTTTTTGTGGGGCATAGCCATCCGGATTGTTCCTTACCGGTAACAGGAGGAAGCCCTGCAATAAAGGCCTTTGCCGGCATTCCTTCCAGATGGAATTTGTATTTCATTTTTTGATGAAGCACGGCGCAATTTCCCAAAGCTCGAATCCAGCGATCCGGCATTTGCACGGGGCGCTCTATCAGGATATCTGTAAGCAAGGTTCCATCCGAAAGCTTCTTACTGTGTAAGCTCTTCCAGCCCTCATCACCGATAAGAAACTTTAATTTATCTTCCTGCTTTATTTTACAAAGGGCTTGTCTTAGTTTGACGCCTATATCCACATTGGTAGTACCGTAAAGGATTTCTCCATCCAAAGCACTTTGGAATATATCCAGCCTTGCATAAACACCGTTACAAGCCGAAAAGCATTCCGCTCTAAGCCTATCCCCCTGGGCAGAAAGTACAGGATCCTTCTGTGCTGCAGGCACATACTGAAAATATCTGGTACTTACAATATCCGCAAGGACCAAAAGTCCTCCCGCGATAATCGCAGAATTCACGATTTCTCCATGAAAAAACAGGGGATTTTCCTCTATCCCTTTGGGGGTGAGGGCCGGTGCTATGGATAAGGCTAAATTGCCGTCATACAGGCCGGATATGCTTTTAAATTCTCTCATACGATGCTCCTATCATGCCAAAGGGGGCTTTCCTATGTACATCTTATAAAAATGGAAGCATATATACCGGAATATAGTTGATTCCGTTCTCCCACTTATAATCCTTAGTATGCACAAGATATTTATTCCCTATACGGCTTCCAAACTTTTCACAAAATTGATCCAATGATTTGTGACATCGGTAATTTCCCGACTTCACCTCTATAGGACATATCTTGTTTCCTGCCGAAATTAGAAAGTCGATTTCATATAAATGATTGGACGAATTATTACCCATTGTGTAATAGAACAGATTGTTTCCCTTGGCAATAAGCATCTGCGCAACAGCATTCTCATATACATACCCTAAATTGGCTTCCAGCTTATCGGAAAGCAACTTATTGTAAATGATATTCTCAACATAATTCTTATCTCTGAATGCAAGTGTCACAAACAATCCAACATCGGAAGTGAATAACTTGTATTTTCCCACATCCTTTTCCAATGCCATGCCGACCGCGGGATTATTTGCATGATATGCTATATTAACCGTGTAAGAACTTAAAATATCCGGCAAAAGCTCACGGACTCGCTCCGACCGTGTTCCTTCTCTCGCATTTGATAATATATATCGCGATGCATTACTGCTTAGATTTGCAGGAATAGCATCATATATATCTCCGGCCAGACCTGAAGCATCAATCTTTGTAAAATCTTCTTCATAAAGATCCACTATTTCCCTTTTAATCTCATCTACTGCTTGCAAATTATTCTTTTCCAGATATGTTTCTACAGCCTGAGGCATTCCCCCAATCAGCATATATAATCTGAAAATTCTCATAAGATTTCTATGAATTGCATTCCCCGCAGGTCTCTTTTTTTCCAAAAGTGTCCTGATTGTTTCGATGGAAACCTCATCTCCGATTGCCCATAAAAATTCTTCAAAATCCATCGGATACATAGAGATTTTATGTTCTTCACTCGGAATCAAAATATCTTTTGTATTCTTCTTAATCGAGAGTAAAGAACCTGTCTCAATAAATTTATATCTCCCATCTGCAACGAGATACTTGATGGCCTGTCTTGCTTTAGGGAGCAACTGGACTTCATCAAAAATGATGACTGACTCTTTCTCATACAATTTGGTGCCGCTTAATTGCTGCAACTGTAAAAAGAAAAAATCCAAATCATAAGTATCCTCAAATAAATCTTTTATGTCCTTACTTACATGAGCAAAATCTATCATGATATAGGATTTGAACTCTTTTTTCGCAAATTCTTCTACTATTGTAGATTTACCGACTCTTCGTGCTCCCTTAACCAGCAACGCATATTTATCGCTGCGATTCTCTTTCCATTCAAGAATTTCTCTATATATCTTTCTTGCAAATAAAGATTTTTTCATACTGAAGTCCACCTTTCCAAAGAAAGTATAACGCAAATCCCCACTTAAAGAAAGCTAAATTCAGCGCAAATCCCCATTCAAAAAAGTGTGTTTTCTACGCGAATCCCCATTTAATATCCATATTAGTATTTCGTTTTTTATGTAGGGCTTCTATTTTTCCTCCTTTTTAGGTAATAAAAAAGGCGATAGGGTATTTTTATCGCCTTGTGAAGATATAAATATTATTTTTTCAGAGTAGGATTTATATTATGTAGTAAAATGTTTCTGAACTGTTCCTCTGCCCTTGGTATGTTGTTTTGCCTTGCAATGGAATTATACATTATTGATTTTTTCTCGTCTTGATCAATAGTTCCACAACCATTTTGATAAATGTCACTTAGAATATAAGAAGCTAGAGTGTCACCTAAATTAAAGTTTTCTTCAAGTAATTGAATCGCAAATTCTTCTTTCTTTTCTACCACGATTCCAAATAAGTAACATATAGCCATATAGTCTTTTGCAATAGATATGCCTGCATCTGCTGACATTTTTATGTATTCAGTTGCTTTTAGAACATTTCGAGTAATTTGAGGTTCACCAAATAAATACAAATAACCTGCTTGAAACATTGCTTCCACATGCTGTTTTTCTGCGGCTTCACAAAAATAGCATAGTGCCTTTCTTAAATTATACTGCTCATTCGAGGTTAACTGTTCCAATCCTTTACGATACTCTTCTTCCCCATCCATTTTAAAAATATTTTCCATAATGCATCTCCTTGCTATTGACTATTTATTATATTTATTTCCAATTATTATAGGCGAATAATCACTGTATCTCCACCTAATTTTGCTTTCCCCTTTCGTTTAATATAACTCTCCACGTCAAAACTATTTTCCTTATCATAGTCCTTCAATAGTCTATAGTTCTTATGCTTTGTTACATCATATTTATCGGAGAAAAAAGGTCTGACTCCTCTAAGCTAAAAGATTTATTCTGCCCAATTCTCAATTCTCAGAACACTCACTCCGGAAAATTCTTTCACGTTATTCGTTACAACTGTATATCCAAGAGACTGCGCATGACCTGCAATCATCATATCGAGAGGACCTATAGCTGTTCCTTTCTTCTCCAAATCTGCTCTAATCTTCCCATAACAATCAGCCGCCTCCACGTCAAAACCCAGAATCTCCATATTCGCTAGAAACATGGAGAGTGCCAATCTGTTCTTCTCCACAGCTACACTCTTTTCTACACCATGCACCAACTCGGCATATGTGACCGATGATATACACACATCCTCAGGATGAATAGTCTGTATTTTTCGAAATACCTTTTCCGGCTTATGCTTTATTACATAAATGCAAATGTTGGTGTCAAGCATATACCTCATAGCTCGTCACGCTTCTGTACTATATCTGTTGTTCTTCCGTCCGCCATGAAATCATCTGAGAACATATCTATTGCTTTCATAAATGAATCCCACTTGTTTTGTTTAGGAAGCAGAATAACAATATCACCTATCTTATTTACCACTACCTCATCTGATGAAAACCGGCACTCTTTAGGAAGTCTGATTGCCTGACTTCTTCCATTTTTAAAAACCTTTGCAGTCATCATATCGATCACCTTCCTTTTTCTTGTAATATATACAAAAATATATACCAAGATATATACCAAGTCAAGAAAAACCTTTCTACATATCCTATTTTTGTGTTCTTTCTTATACCTCTTTTCTTTTTAAGTAAATCGTACAATGGTACCCCTATAATCTTTCCCTGCACAATCTCTTCGGCTAAGTGCTGCTCTAGAAACAAGAACTTTAGATGATTTTTTTGTTCCAATCTGCATTTTTTTCATCCAGAAGAATACCAAAACAGTTAGCCACACAATTCTGTTGCATGAGAATCTTTCATAAATCTCTCTAACTAAAACAAACAGAAGTATGAAATGGTGTAAATACAGTCTTCCTGTTTGATATTGTTTTTTTGAAAATAGAATTCCAAGTCTGATACCCGAATAATGATTTAAAGAAAAATCTACCGCCTCGCTTCCGACAATGCACATAACATCGATTTATTGTAATTACTTTTTGTCGTCATTTAATAATGTATAACTTGATTCTCATCTTTAACATGCCTATATTAGAGACAAACGGAGGTAATTACTATGGCATATACAGCAGATATTCTCGACAGTCTTGTTCCTATTACACAGTTTAACCGCGGTCAGGCTTCCAGAATTTTTGATCGTCTTCATACCGAAAACCAGCTCATCGTATTAAAAAACAACCAGCCGGCGGCTATTATCCTGTCTCCATCTGAATTTCAACGTCTAAGTGAAATCGAAGAAGACTATACTTTGCTCCTTGAGGCAACAAGACGCCTTAAAGAAGATTCTTCTTCCACGTCTTCCCGAGAAGAAGTGATGTCTGAACTTAATATCAGTGAGTCAGAGCTTGCTGCCGCAGGGGATATGGTGATGGAATGATCTGGCAGATTGAATATTTGGAAGAGGCCAAAAAGGATCTGAAAAAGCTGGATCGAAGTGCTCAGATTATCGTTATCTCCGCACAAGCAGACGAGCAGGTATATTTAGAGGCTACCAAACGGAGAACGAAGCACGAACTGTAACATACATATTGTTATGAATAAAAGAAGGACTGCAAAAAATTGCAGTCCTTCTTCATGTGAAAGTATTTTGATTCACAACATTCAAAAACTCTTACAAATGTGCTATTTAACTTATCCTTAGCATTTTTATTTCTTCAAAATTTCATTAACGTTTTCCTTGGTATACACTACATTCGTTGCAATAACTTCCTTAGGAACAGACTGTCCGTAAATCAAATTAGAGCAAAGGTCTGCAGAAATCTTACCCTGATCCTCAGTTCCCTGGGAAACTGTTCCTGTCATACCACCGTTAACAATGGCATTCAATCCATCAGAGGTAGCATCTACACCATAAACTTTAATCTTATCTGTAAGTCCTGCCTCCTTAATTGCCTGCGCTGCACCAACTGCCATACCGTCATTCTGAGCTACAACAGCCTGAATGTCGGAGGATGTAAGCCAGTTCTCAGTAAGGGTTAATGCCTTAGCGGTATCCCAGTCAGCACTGTCTGATGCAATAACCTTTACATCCGGATACTCTGCAAGAACAGAATCAAAGCCTTTAGAACGTCCAACCTGTCCGTCTGATCCCATTGGTCCGAGAAGCTCAACAATATTTCCCTTTCCGTCAAGATCTTCCATAACCTTCTTCATTAATGCAGCACCTGTAGATTCATTATCTGCTCCAACAAATGTATCTGCAGCATTCTGATCACTAATTCTCTGGTTTAATATAACAACTTTTACACCGACTTTCTCCGCATCCTTTACCGCTTTCACGATGCCGTCTGTAGATACCGGCTCAATGATGATTCCGTCTACGCCAAGTGTCACTGCCTGTTCAATCTGGCTCACCTGTGTTGCTACGTCATTCTTTCCATCATAGATTTTGAAGGAATCTCCTGTGTAGCCAAGCTCTTCCGCTTCTTTTTGTACGGAAGAGGATAAAGTCTTTACAAACTCATTTGTCATATGAGACATAAAGAGTGCCATAGACTTCTTTTCCTCATTTTTCGCCCCGCTAAACTGCTCTGCCTTAGCATCCTTTACAACATCAGAAACTTCCTGTTTGTCTGTCGAAGCCTCCTTGCCTGCTGCTGTAGTTGCCTCAGCTTCTGCCTTTGTTTCCGCTACAGTAGTGCTTTTGCTGTCGGAAGCTCCTCCACAAGCGGTCATCATCAATGACACAGCAAGAAATAAGCCTACAATGATTCTTTTCTTCATAATTTCCTCCTTTGAAATATATTGTTTATGCGCTCGTCTTTTTACCTCTTAAATCAAGATATACAGCGACCGCAATAATGATTCCTTTAATAATTTGTTGGAAGTTGGATGAAACCCCTAAAATATCTAATCCGTTACTAATCAATGCCAAAAGTAATGCACCAATAATGGTTCCATACCATTTTCCCGAACCACCGGACATACTTACTCCGCCGATAACCACTGCAGCAATAGCATCCATTTCATAGCCTACGCCAACCGTGGGGGAGCCTTGCATAGTTCTTGATGCAATCAGTAAACCCGCAATGCCGGAAAACACTCCGCAAATGATATAAACGCGAAGCAACATACTCTTCACATTGATTCCTGAAACTTTTGCCGTAATACTGTTTCCGCCGATAGCATATACATGACGGCCAAAAACTGTTTTATTCAAGATAAATCCACTAAATACGGCAATGAGTAAAAAGTAAAGCACCAAAATCGGAATCACATTTGCAATAGAAATCCCTGCAATTCCCTCAAACTGTTCCTGTAATCCAAATACCGGAGAACCCCCACTTAGAATCAGCGCCGCACCTCGCACAATGGACATGGTTGCCAGTGTAATAATAAAAGGCGGTAATTCCGCATAGGCTGCTCCGAATCCATTAACCAGCCCTATCAGTGCGCCTGTCCCCAGTGCTCCTAGAATCGGAACAAATATGGGAATACCTTGCATCTGTGCAAGATAGGCCGCAACAACTCCTGACAATGCAACAACAGATCCTGCAGAAAGATCGATGCCTCCGGCAATAATAACAAACATCATTCCACATGCCAAAACGCCATTAATAGAGGCTTGCTTTACCACGTTAATTAAATTTCTGGGTTTAGCAAAAGCATTAGGAGAAAGTATCATCAGAATGATTACCAGCACTATAAAAACAACAAATATACCGTAATTCTTGAAGTTTATTTTTTTACGATTCATTGTGTCATTCCTCCTTTTCTTGCAGATGCAAGTCTCATGATTGCTTCCTGGTTAAACTCATCTTTGTTCAACTCTCCGGTGATATATCCTTCAGACATTACATAGAGACGATCACAAATTCCCATCAATTCCGGCATTTCTGAAGAAATCACAATAATCGCTTTCTTTTGTTCCGACAGAGCATTGATTAGTTCGTAAATTTCATGTTTTGCACCAACGTCTATTCCTCTGGTAGGTTCATCAAAGATAATAATTTCCGGCTCTCCTAAAAGCCACTTTGCTAAAACCACCTTCTGCTGATTTCCCCCGCTTAAATTTCCTACAAGCTCATCCCCATTTGGTGTTTTAATACGTAGCTTCTTGATATATTCCTCAGTAACTTCCCCTTCTTTTTTGTCTTGAATAATGCCATGTTTACTTACTTTTTCCGCCAGAGACACCATTGTTACATTTTCTTTTATACTTCCAATCAAATTCAATCCTGATCGCTTGCGATCTTCCGTAGCAAATGCAATCTTATGGCGAATAGCATCTTTGGGATTATGAATTTCAATTTCTGTGCCATTAATGCGAAGTTTACCCTTTTCTCTTGGGGAAACTCCAAAGAGTGCTTCCATTGTCTCACTTCGACCGGAACCTACTAACCCGGCAAATCCCACAACCTCTCCTTCTCTTATTTGAAAGCTGACATCCTTTACATATTTTCCACTTGCAAGATTTTCTACTTCAAATAGCACCTTGCCGGGATGATTACTTTTCTTGGGATAAACATCCTGAAGCTCTCTTCCCACCATTGCACGGATTAAATCTTCTTCTGTGAAGTTTTTAGTCTCATCTATACGAATCAGGTGACCGTCACGAAGTACTGCGATTTTGTCTGAAATTTTGAAGATTTCATCCATCTTATGAGATATATAAATAATCAAAACACCGGCTTTTTTCAGCTTTTCTATCTGTTCGAAAAGAATTGCAGCTTCTGCTTCCGTAATTGCCGAAGTAGGTTCGTCCATAATAATTACTTTGGCATGAACAGATATCGCTTTTACAATTTCAATCAATTGCATTTGGGCAACAGAAAGATTCCGCATCAAGTCTTTTGCATCAATTTTTATCCCTACAGAATCCAAAAATGCCTGTGCTTGTTTTCTTTGTTCATCCATATCAACGCGGGCGAGCATTCCCTTCTTTTTGATTTCTCTTCCCAGGAAAATGTTTTCAGAAACCTCCATATCCAAGAGTACATTCAGTTCCTGATGAATCATGACAATTCCCTTATCCATAGCAGCCTTGGGACTTTGAAATTGCTCTTTATTTCCCTCCAGAAAGATTTCTCCACGATCTGCTTGGGCAATTCCCATCAGAATTTTCATCAGAGTAGATTTCCCGGCTCCATTTTCTCCCATAAGCGCAAGAACTTCACCACCTTCTGCGCTAAAGGAAATATCGTCCAGTACTTTTACCCCCGGATAATCTTTACTGATATTTCGCATTTCTAAAAGATGACTCATATATTCACCTCACAGCTAGTTCCTAATCATCTACTTTCATGCATCCAAGAAAAGTTTTTCCCATCATTTCTTCCAAATATAATGTATATCACTAAAATCTATTTAGATTTCATTGCATATATTTTGGATATAGTATGGGCTATTTTTGATAATATTATTGTTATATTTTGGATTATAATTCCTTGGAATGAGGCAGTCAATGCCGACTATCATATTCGTGATTTTACATACATCTCCATGGTTATAATTATTTATTATTACCCAATTAATTTATATTAATAATTAACTCTTTCAAATAAAGCCTCTATAGCTTTCTATATTCCATCACTTAAACATCTACGTACATTCTGTGCCATTCTGACATACAAAAAAGAGCATTTTCGATGCATGCCCTTTTAATCAATCTCCTCCAAATATATTTTTGCAATATAGTTGCCCGAACTTACAAATCTTTCTTCCTCATCCGCCTTGCTTTTGCAGGCTGTTAGTAACGCAACTGACATAAGAGCAATTACTATTGTGGTTCCAATTTTCTTCATGCATACCTCACTTATAAAATTGGCTGTTAATATCGTCTTAACGCAGTGTATCAGTTTATAAAATAAATTGATACACTTTTCTTTAACACTATTTATACCGTGTAACTACATAATTACTATTACTGTTTTCAATTACTATACCTATATCCATATTTATAAGTTCACCTATATGTTTTGAAGCTTCATTTGTAATAAGCCCTTTTTTTAAGAATCCTATACTTACTGTAATATCCGAGTTCACACATATATCCGACTCCCCTGTATCACCATTCATTCCTGAGTTTATATCGGCACTTACCACACTTGCATTTGAATCATTTATAGCCTTTATAAGAGAATATACCGGTTCTTTTACCTCACCGCTGAAGCCTGTGCCATATATACAATCCAGAATATAATCATATGAATTAAATTTTTCAAGCAAAGCACTGTAGTCCATGCTTTCATCCAAAACATTACACTTTATACCGTTTTGCTTACAAATATCGAAATAACACTGTCCGTCCTCCGAGAACTTATCCTTTATCAAAAGAATCTCTACCTCTATTTCTTCCGTATTTAACAGATCTGCAACCACATATCCGTCACCTGCATTATTTCCGCTTCCGGCAACTACAAGTACTTTATCACCTATATTCCAGTCACCTACATAGAATATTGCCTCACCTGCCCTGTACATTAACTCCTTACTGTCTACAAAATTTGCAATTGTATAGCTGTCGGCATCTCTCATCTCTTTTACAGACAGCACCTTTTTTTGTTCAAATGAATCAAAGAATTTTTTTACAAGTTTTCTGTAATCACTTTCCTTTATTTCCATACCCCTGGCACCCATCAGTTCAAACTCTACACCCATTTCCACAACTCTTGTGTCAATTGTTTCAAAACCGTTCTTTCTGTAGAAATCCAGTCTTTTCTTTCTCTGTTTAAAATTATCGCTTTCTTCTTCAACCGGTTCTATTGCCAGCGAAAGCCTCGGATGCATCTTCTTGTACTCACGCAATATTTTACTTCCGTATCCGCTCTGCCTTAATGAATTTTCTATAGCAAAATAGAAAATATATGAAAGCTCATCTCCCACCAATGTATGTATAAATCCGAGCCATTTGTCATCATCATAAATTGACAAAAACTCCACACCTCTGTCATTTCCGACCAATACCATGATATAAAAAGGTATTCTCTCTTCAAAAGGGAAGGCATCAAAATAAAGTTGTTTTATTTCTTCCAGATTTTTTGTATTCTCATCTATTATCTCAAATCTTATCATTATTCTCCTATCCGAAAACATGGCTTTTATTCTCCACCATATTTTTTCTTTATTGCTCCACATAGCGACATATGGATTCGTAAAAGTTTCATTTAAGAATTTTACTTCAATCTTTCTAAACTATTTTTCATTTCTTGACATGACAAATAAGTCTGTCTTTGACAGTTTTGAAGTAAATGGTAAATAACCTGTCCGTTCAAAAAAATCTGCCAGCTCTCAGGATAGCAGATTTTTCTTTACCTTACGAAGAAATTCTTCGGAGAAGCGGTTCAGGGGCATTGCATTAACATACTTATTTTTCCTATAGAAATTTACATTACTACCAAATTATTATGAACTTGCACTGCTATATCTTTTTAAGGCCAATCTATAGCACATTCTTGTCAACATAAAAAATACTATCGACAATAAAACAATTTCTATCGTATCAATCATTCCTACTTTTCCTAATATTTTTTCAGCCGGAACATTTGAAACTGTTGCAAGCGGTATAATATAGATCATTAAAATTCTTATCATTCCCTTATAAATATTTTGAGGATACTCCAGAAATTTCAACGCACTTAAAAACAGTTCATGCATCGCTCCAATTTTTATAAAAATAATTGATAGCAACTTCCTGCGTTCTCCTCTTATTTCACTGCCAAACCCCAACATATAACCTATGACCGGATACTGGTATCCTTTTCCAAGCTTTTCTTTGACTTGCCCCACCTGAAGAATATCTCCTTTAGCTTTTCTGCTTCAAATACAGGTATGTGCAATTTCTCCGTCACTTCATAAAGCTTTCTGGAACATCTCTTGTCAAGGATTTTTACCAAATGATTTCCTCTCTTTATGCTCCAGTTATTGTGGTTATACTTCTTTCTTCTGGATATAATGCTCCAGATATGGTTTTCCATGGTTCCCATATTTTTATATACTATCCCTTCCGGACTCTTTGGCGTGGAAAGGACACGTTTATGGTATGGAACTAGTTCTTCTTTATTAATTTTTTGAACGGACAGGTTATTTACCATTTTCAAAATGATCTCTAAATACCATTAATCTGATTATTAGAATAGTATTCAGAATAGCTGCTAATATAAGACCGGCTCCAACCCAAAGCAAATCTATCGCAAACCCTATAATGAAACATAGGCTCCATTTCATAATTTGCTTACCACAAATGATGCATAGTTCTTTGCTTTTATTTGATATATTTTCGTCAAAATCATGTCCAGTTAAATATCGAATTGCTCTGCCGTTCGATTTAATAAATATAATACCTATAATCAAATAGAGCAAAACCATCATGAAATCGATACCTAAAAATACAAACATATTTATTGCCTCTTTCTCTTCCGTTTGCCATGAAATCATCCGAAAACATATCTATTGGTTTCATAAACGAATCCCAGTTATTCTGTTTTGGAAGCAAAATAACAATATCCCCTATCTGATCCACCATCAATAAATTCAATTCTTCCTCATCGCTATCATGAGCCTATCGATTTATACCTTCTAACGCCAAATTTAAAGAATAAGCAACACGGAATCAAAAAAATAAGCGATAGCAATGGAAAACCAATATAATACGCTTCGGATTTTCTGCCAATTATATACAATAATGGATAATATTGAAACATCGCCAGCGGTATGATGTAGGTAAGAATTGATAAAACAGTCTTCCCATAAATGGAAAACGGGTATTTACCGAATTCCTTTGCTCCATATGTAAACAAATTTAAAAAATCTAAATCCTGTACTGTGAAGAAAGTAAATGTCGCCTTAAACAAAAACATGGAAAAAAACAAAATGCTTCCACAGACAATCATTAGAGCGAGGGTAATTATCTTTTTATAGTCCCATTGAATAGCAGATTTACCGATTGCATATGCAAGCGTTCCTACAGCCTGAATCAATAGTCCTATGCGTGTAAAATCCACACTCGGAGCCAGTATTTGAAGTACAACATTACCCGGTCTTACTAATGCTCTATCAAATTCACCATTTCCAAGTATGGTACCAAATCTAGCTAATCCGCCGCCTATAGCTTCACCAATTGAGAAAGATAAAACTACAATCGCGTAACACAAAATCACATCGGTATAGTTAAAACCATATATCTTATCCACATGTTCAAAGATAAAGTTGATACTGAATAATCCTGCAAATGCAGTTATAAACTGACCTAAAACTGTCATGAAAAAGGATATCTTATATTGCATTTGGCTTTCTAAATTCAGTACCATCATCTTGAGATAAACCTTCATTACGCTTATCCTCCCTGAACAACTACATGCTTTATGGAATGATTCATCAAAGCCTTTCCAATTGCAATTAGAATAATCATCCATATAATTTGCATAGTAATTCCTTTTAAAATCTCTGTACCGGTAATATTTCCACTGTATATGAGTAACGGAGTACTCTGCATAGACGAAAAGGGAAGATATTTCACTATAGCTAATATCTTTTTAGGAAAAAAAGTTATCGGAATCATTCCTCCTGATAGAAATGAACTTACTGCGGTAACTATAATTTTTATCCCTCGTTGAGCTATTGTATAAAACAATGTAATAAACATTATCATGGCAAACGCTACTACAAGTCCCAGTGCCAGAATGACAGAAACAATAAATGCAAATACCTGTAGAACGCTCATAGGAAACTGCAGTCTATATGGTTCCGGGAGTATAATTGCTATCACTATTACCGGGATACAAGTTATCATTGTAGATGTGACTCTATTGGCTACGGCCTGAGAATACCATTTTCCATATAGATCCATAGGCCTTACCAGTTCATATGCTACAGCGCCATTATTAATAACACTATACATCTCTCCATCATACGCAACTACAGCAAGCATATTCATTACAATTCTTTTTACCCAAACGTATGAGACAATTTGAGAAAACGTCATAGGCAGTACATGCCCCGCAGAATTATACAGTGCCACATACATCATCAGTTCCAACAATACCCATACTATATTGGAAACTATAGCGCCAAATGTAACCATCCTATACTGAATATTATTTATAAGGCGAATTCTAAATACTGATAGATACTTCTTCATATCTGATACTCCTTATAGAGTCTTGCCACCATTTCATCTGCCGATATATCAGATACTTCCAAATCAATTATTTCAGTCTCACGAGACAAATACGCAATTCCTTCAGAAACAGAAATTATCTTAGGGTCTAATGTGATTCTTATTTTATCATCTTGTTGTTCTAAGTAATTCATCCCTTCACATAGCTCAGGAGTTTTTCCATGGTGTTTGATTATTATCTCTTTCTTATCCGAAACCTTCTTTTTTAGTTCCTCAAGGCTTCCATCCAAGAGAATTTGACCTTTTCCAATTAACATTACACGATGTGTTAATGCTTCAATGTCCTGCATGTCATGTGTTGTTAATATAACTGTAGTTCCTTTTTCTGCATTGATTCTTTTTATAAAATCCCTTACCGCCAACTTAGATATCGCATCCAAACCAATGCTTGGTTCATCCAAAAAAAGAATTTTGGGATCATGTAATAATGACGCTACAATTTCACATCTCATTCGTTGGCCAAGACTAAGATTTCTAGCAGGCGTTTTAACTATTTTCTCTAAATCCAGTAGCTGGCACAATTCCGATACATTCTGTTTATATGTACGACTATCTATATCGTACATATCCTTAATCAATTCAAAACTATCAATGATTGGAATATCCCACCACAACTGGCTTCTCTGCCCAAACACAACCCCGATGTTTTTAACATATGATTTTCTGTCTTTCCATGGAACATAGCCATCTACAATACAATTGCCTTTATCAGGAGTCAGAATTCCGCACAATATCTTTATAGTGGTACTTTTGCCGGCACCATTAGGTCCTATATAGGCAAGAATTTCTCCATCATCAATTTTGAAGCTGATGTCATTAAGAGCTCTTACAGTATCATATTTTCGTGAAAATAAAGCTTTAACAGCGTTATGAAAGCCCGAATCTCTTTTAACCACTTTATACTCTTTCGTAATATGTTCCACTTCAATCATGGCAATCTCCTACTATCTGTTTTGTTGTCATAGACAAGTAATCACATAGTTGTATTAATCCATTTTTATATTATATTCCAATATCATACTGTTTTACATTAATAAATTCCTATTCTTGATTTTACAGTAAAAATACACACTATAATTGTTAGTGTGTATTTTGGGCCAAAACTTCATCTTGATTTCTTGATTTTTAAAATAATTTCTAATACACTATAACAATTTATATTAAATATTTTTGCCAAGTTTATACATTCAGGGATTGAGGTTGGCTATGAAAAAAAATGAATTAAAAAGAATACCCTTTTCTGTTGGGAAAAAATGGTTTTGTCTTTCACTAATATCAATAATCTTTCTAAGTTCCTATAATTTAATGATTTCATGGCAATTGCAAAAAATCATTGACGTTGCGGCGAGAAGAGATAAGACTCCTCTGCACTGGGTAGCGGCAATATCACTATTTTCATTTATTTTATTTATTATTTTCTATTACGTATTTAGGTTTGCTCACCCCAAATTTTTGCAAACAGCCTCTTACTCTTATAAAGAATTTTTATTCTCAAAAATTCTCTGTAATAATAGTGACTTAATTCACAAAAATGGAACGGGAAATATAATTTCGAAACTTACTAATGATCTTAACTCAATAGAAGAGCATTATTTTGATTTTTATGTGAATTTGATTGATATAGGTGTCAGTTTTATTGGAGCAATAGCGTTGATGATTTGGTATAGCCCGTTACTAACACTTATAGCCATTGTTTTATCAATATTACCTATATTAATTTCTATACCTGCATCGAAGCAAATAACAATAGCCGAAAAACATCTTTCGGATAATAATGCAATTTTTGTAGAATTCCTGCGAGACACATTGTCTGGTTTTTCTGTCATAAAAAGTTTCAATGCTGAGAAAGAATTAGGACAACGTTTCAATGATGAGAATAAAAATATTGAAACCGCAAAATTCCTTCGTAGATTTGCCGATGAAAATATTAATCTTTTATCCACTGCAGCAAGTGTAATTATGAGAATCGGAGTTTTTCTTTTCGGAGCATGGTTATCATTATCTGATACCAATATTACACCTGGAATTGTACTTGTATTTCTTCAGCTTGTTACTTTTGTAATTTCTCCAATCGAAAAAGTGCCTTCACTTTTAGCAAATCGCAAAGCATCATTATCTATTATTGATAATGCTTCGGATCTTATTGACGAGCATTATAGCAATAAATCATTCGTAAAAATAGATACTCTTAGCTCTGGAATAGAAATAAAAAATCTTTCCTTTTCGTATGAGCCTGCATCACAAGTACTGAATAACCTTTCTCTTAAATTTGAAGCAGGTAAAAAATATGCTATTGTTGGTCCTTCCGGTTCAGGTAAAACCACATTATTTAATCTACTATCAAAGTATAGTGATGATTATAATGGCGAAATCCTTTTTGATGGTATAGAATTGCGAGAACTTAGTTACTCATCTATTTTAAGTATAATTTCTGTTATACATCAAAATGTTTTTGTCTTTAATGATACTATATATAACAATATAACGTTATATAAAAAAATCCCCGATGAAAAGTTCAACTCAGTAATACAACAATCCGGCCTTTCATCATTTCTTGGCCTTCATGGTAAAGATTACCTTTGTGGTGCAAATGGTATAAATCTATCTGGTGGTGAAAAACAACGCATCTCCATTGCAAGAGCACTTCTTAGAGGCACACCAATATTGCTAATGGACGAAGCCACATCTGCTTTAGATAAAAAAAATTCACACGAAATAACCAGTTCTGTTTTAAAAATGACTGATGTAACAGCTCTTATAATTGCACATCGTTTGGAAGAAAGCCTTTTAAAGAAATATGACGGTATTTTCGTTCTAAACCATGGGCACTTAGCTGAATTTGGCACATTTAATCAGCTTATGGAAAACAAGGGGTTGCTTTACTCACTTATTAGAGTCGCGCAATCATGAAATTTTTAAAGGATATCCGTTGATACCCTTCTAAAATAGGGTCCACGCTAGTTGTAATGTTTTATCAACACGTTGTGTCCATCCTCTAAGTTGTTTTGAAATAGATTGAACCGCCCTACAGCCTTGATTTACAAAGGTGTAGGGCGGTTTTTATCAATACGTTTTTCCTATAAGCCAACTCTTAATACAACTTCGCTCCTGCCGGAATGTGATTATCCACCATCAAGAGGTGCAATTCTTCCTCATCACTATCCTTCTTCTGGTTAATGGCGGAAAGTAGCATACCTCAGGACTCTACTCCCATCATTGCTCTTGGGGGAAGATTGGTGATGGCAATCAAGGTCTTTCCAATCAGCTCTTCCGGCTCGAAGTATGCATGAATTCCGGAAAGGATCGTTCTGTCGCTACCGCTTCCGTCATCCAAGTTAAACTGTAAAAGCTTCTTACTCTTTGGAACGGCAAAGCAATCCTTTACCTTTACCGCACGGAAGTCGGACTTGCTGAAAGTTTCAAAGTCAACCTGTTCTTCGAAGAGAGGTTCAATCTTCAAGTTTGAAAAATCAATCTTTTCCGGAACGGTCGCAACTTGGTCGCAAATTCCGTTTTCAGTACCCTTAGATGCCCTATTTCCCTCATCCTTCTTCTCTAGGGACTTCATTGTGGGGAAAACAAAAACTTAGGCAGTCTAAATCGTTATAAGTGATTATATCTATATTTTCAAACAATCGATTTATGTCTCTGATTTTATAATTCTACGCTTATCTACATAAGTAGTCGCAAATCAGTCGCATACTGGTCACAAGACATATTATATTAAACTATTAATTGTTCTTTACTATGTTTACTGTTTCTTTCAAAAAACTCTTCGAAATTAATCAACTCGGATTTTATTAATACCTTTGTTGCTTCAGCATATGTATCCATGGTGGTTTCAGCATCTGCATATCCTAAAATCTCTTGCATTGCTTTTATGTTTACCCCGGCTTCGCACATTCTAGTGGTAAAAGTATGTCTCAAAGAATGGTTACTGAACTTCGGAAGAATGATTGCATCTTTCTGATTGATCTTATCAAGTATCTCAAAATCGCAAACTCTTATAATTCTCCTAAGTGCTCTTTTCCTTTTAGAAGTATTAACCTATCAAAATATATTCTCTATTTAAAATTGAATTGTCTATTTCTATCCTCTCTTTACAATGTAAAAGCCACAGAAAACTGAATAGTTTAAATTTCCATAATTTCGGTTGCAGGTTTGAGGGTTTGTAATCCTTTTCCCACTAGCATCTACATTTGTAACTCTTGAATGTCCTCTTTTGTGTGACCAATACCCATTAGTATTAAGTACATACCAATGGCAATCCCTATTTGGCGTAATGACTAACACAACTTTATACTCTCCTGAACCTGGACGTTCACTTGAGCTTGATCTTCTAATATAGCGTCCTCCACCTAAACGAGAACCATCACGCACAACAGCACTAAAGATACTTGTTCAGATAACGACTCAAAAGTTCGTCCTGATAGTTGACCAGGCTGTAATTTTCCTACAAAATTTTGAATTAAGTCTATTGAATAGGCATAACAATTAGCTTTCTTTATACGATTGCTATTATTCCACCAACTTGGATTATATACTGGTGCTCCTAATCTAAAAGGCACTATATCATCTATGTCTAATTCATCTAGTTCTGGTTCGGATACCGTAATATCTTCAGGATTGACAATCATCTTTTGTAGGTCTAGTGGCTCATAATTAATGCAATCTTGTTCATCCGGAGATAAAGAATTATACCAACCTAACCACTCTAATGTGTCTTCTGATAGTTCTTTTTGTTCAATAGCAACACCCTGATAATACAACGTATCATTCTCTAAGGCATAAGTATTAAATCCAACATTCAATGATAATAAACATATACTTAAGACCAGAGACATTATTTTAAAATATTTTTTCATCTTGCATTCCTCCTTGCTTAATAAAAATCTTCAAGTATATATTTTTCTATTCTTTTATATTGTATATTGCCAGTATAAAATAGCGAAAAATACTTGATTATAGCAACATTCCAATACTAAACAAAATAATAATCTCTATTCTTGTATCTCATAGGATTTATCTTTTTCATAAAAATTGTACTCCTTTCCTTTCTTTAGGTTTTTTATCACTACAGGTATTTGCAAAATACTAAAATCAAATTAATATTTTTTGCTTATGTGCCTATAGTAAATTATCCATTCACTATTTATAATAGATTGATTTAGTAAGCTTTTGTAAGAACCTATTGCTACAAAAATGCAAAGAATCATCAATAAATACAAGATAGCCGTTCCTATACTTAGCAAAAATGTTAGAAAAGCGGTGCTAACCGATAATAGAAGACTAATAGGAAACAAGACAAGCTTAAATAGTATTCTCACAGGCAATCTCTTTTCTTTATTTAACTATCTATTCATCTACATTCGATTACTAAGTTTATAATAACACACGGGATGAAATTGCAAATCATCAATTCTTTTTTTATATAAAATGGCGGATGAAGTTAACTTCATCCGCCATAAGGCATAATCTCTTCGTCTTCAAAATATTTCAACAATAAACAAAATACTAATACAGCTTCGCCCCCGCCGGAATATGGTTATCCACCATCAGCAAGTGCAATTCTTCCTCATCACTATCCTTCTTCTGGTTAATGGCGGAAAGTAACATTCCGCAGGACTCTACGCCCATCATTGCTCTTGGGGGAAGGTTGGTAATAGCAATCAAGGTCTTTCCGATCAGCTCTTCCGGCTCATAGTATGCATGAATTCCGGAAAGGATCGTTCTATCCGTACCGCTTCCGTCATCCAAAGTAAACTGCAAGAGCTTCTTGGACTTTGCTACCGGAACGCAGTCCTTTACCTTTACTGCACGGAAGTCGGACTTACTAAAGGTCTCGAAATCCACAGTTTCTTCAAACAATGGCTCGATTTTCACATTGCTGAAATCGATCTTGTTGTTTGGCGTAAAGAAGCCTGTGTTGGCATTTCCTGCCTCACCCTCTTCACCCTTCTTTCCCTCATCCTTCTTGTCCAAGGACTTCATTGTGGGGAAGAGCAGTACATCACGGATGGAAGCCGCATCGGTAAGAAGCATTACCAGACGATCAATGCCGTAGCCGATTCCTCCTGTTGGAGGCATTCCGATTTCCATAGCATGAAGGAAATCTTCGTCGGTGTGGTTTGCCTCTTCATCTCCCGCATCTGCCAAAGCATCCTGCGCCTTGAAACGCTCTCTCTGGTCGATAGGATCGTTTAGCTCGGAATAAGCATTTGCCATCTCTCTTCCATAGATAAAGAGCTCAAAACGCTCTACCTTGGAAGGGTCGGAAGGCTTCTTCTTGGTAAGGGGAGAAATCTCCACCGGGTGATCCATAATAAAGGTTGGCTGTACCAGCTTCTCCTCACAGTATTCCTCGAAGAAGAGGTTTTCGATGTCTCCGATACCATGGTGCTCTTCATAGGCAATCTCTTTTTCCTTCGCCAGGGCTCTGGCCTCTTCCAAGGTCTTAATCTGATCAAAGTCAATGCCTGCATATTCCTTGATAGCTTCGGTCATGGTCAGACGGCGGAAAGGACTCTCCAAATCAATGGGGGTTCCCTGGTAGCTGATGTGCAGAGTACCGCAAACCTTTTCTGCAAGGTAACGGAACATGGACTCGGTCAGCTCCATCATTCCCTCGTAGTCTGTATAAGCCTGATACAGCTCCATTAAGGTAAATTCCGGATTATGTCTGGTGTCGATTCCCTCATTACGGAATACTCTTCCAATCTCATAAACTCTTTCCATACCGCCGATAATCAGACGCTTTAAGTAAAGCTCCAAGGATATACGAAGCTTTACGTCCTCGTTTAAGGCATTGTAATGGGTTTCAAAGGGACGAGCTGCTGCACCGCCGGCATTTTCCACCAGCATCGGTGTCTCCACCTCCAAGAAATCTCTTCCTGCAAGGAAGTTACGGATTTCCCGAAGAATCTGAGAGCGCTTCATGAAAACGGTACGGCTGTCCTCATTCATAATCAGGTCTACATAACGCTGACGATAACGGGTGTCCGTATCGGTTAAGCCATGGAACTTCTCAGGAAGGGGATAGAGGGACTTGGAAAGCAGGGTAATCTTCTCTCCATGAACGGAAATCTCCCCCATCTGGGTTTCAAAAACATAACCTCTAACTTCCACAATATCGCCAAGATCCAGCTTCTTAAACTTCTTGTATTCCTCTTCTCCAAGGCTTTCCCGGCTTACATAAACCTGGATTCTGCCGTCTCTATCCTGCAAATGCATAAAGCTGGCCTTACCCATAACACGCTTGGATAAAATACGTCCTGTAATCACGACCTGCTGATTCTCTAAGCTCTTGAAATTCTCTTTGATTTCAGTAGAATGATGGGTCTGTTCAGCCTTGGTGATTTCAAACGGATCTTCCTTAGCTGCCTGATACTCAGCCAGCTTATCATATCTGGCCTTTAAAATGTGGTTCATGTCCACCGGTGCATTACCCTTTTGCTTTTCCTGCTCTCCCATCCTTCTATCCTTTCTTTGCACTATTCGATTATTGCTTCATTATATTTTGATTAAAATCTTCTCTAAGGCATATCTTCATAGAAACATTCTTCATTAAATTATTCTTCACTGAATTATTCTTCATGGAATCATTCTTCATGGAATTATTCTTCACTGAATCGTTTTTCAATGAATTATTCTTCGTTGGATCTCTCCACGGAAAGTACCTTATATTCCAAAACTCCCGCCTGAGTCTCTACGGTAACCTCATCTCCCACTTTGTGATGCAATAAAGCCATACCTACGGGAGACTCGTTGGAAATCTTTCCCTGCAAGGAGTTTGCCTCTGTGGAACCTACAATCATGTATTCCACTTCTTCATCAAATTCCTTGTCAAACAGCTTAACCTTACATCCGATATTGATGGTGCCTTCTTCCGCATCATCCACTACTTCCGCATTCTTTAACAAAGACTCAATGGCAACGATTCTTTCTTCGATTTCTCTCTGCTCATCCTTTGCTGCATCATACTCAGCGTTCTCAGACAAATCTCCCTGTTCCCGAGCTTCCTTAATCTTTTCTGCAATCTCTTGTCTCTTATTTACCTTTAAATTATGAAGTTCATTCTCTAACTTATTTAATCCTGCCCTGGTAAGGAGGTTTTTCTTTTCTTCAGCCACCTGATATCCTGCCCTTTCTCTAAAACTGCAATGACGGCTTCTGGAGATCCAGAAGCCGTTTCATCCAATGATTCGATGTAGTATTCTAGCAACGGAAGCTTGAGAAGTCAATGTTTTTCCGCTATAAATCCCTAACCATTTGGAATACCTTCTCCAAATCGTTCTCCGTATTCACCCTCTGTCTCCAGCGGGCTGCATTTTCCAAGCCTTCCATATACCAGGAAAGGTGCTTTCGCATTTCCAAAAGAGCCAGATGCTCCCCCTTAATCTCCACCATCAGCTTTAGGTGCCGTAGCATCATTTCCTTTCTTTCCGAAAGGCTCACCGGCGGAAGCTTCTTCCCTTCAGAGAGAAGGCTGACACAGGCTCGTATCAAAAAGGGATTCCCTTGGATTCCCCGAGCCAGCGCAATACCGTCTACCCCGGTGGAAAGGAGCATGGCCAGAGCATCCTCTTCTTGGAAAATGTCTCCGTTTCCAAAGACGGGAATCTTCACGGCTTCCTTGGCTTCCTTAATATATTGCCAATTGGCCTTTCCTCTATAATATTGCTCTCTGGTTCTGCCATGAATGGTCACGGAAGCCACCCCGGAGGCCTCCGCCATTTTCGCAAATTCCACCACATTGATGGCATCGTCTGTAAAGCCGATGCGAAACTTTACTGTAAGAGGTTTCTTCAAGGCTTTTGCCATGGTGCTTAAAACCTGTTCCGCTAATGGAAGGTTGGTCATTAAAGCTGAGCCCTCCTGATTCCGTACCACCTTAGGCACAGGACAGCCCATATTGACATCAATGCCGTCAAAGTCATCTTCGATTCGGCAGGCCATTTCCGCCATCAAGGCCGGATCCGAGCCAAAAAGCTGTGCCGATACAAGTCCCGGCTCTCCTTTGTGTTCCAGTAGGGAATCGGTATTTTGATTGCCATAGTAAATGGCTTTCGCCGACACCATTTCCGTAAAGGATAAACTTAAGCCCATTTTCTTACAAAGGATGCGGTAGGGTAGATCCGTCACCCCCGCCATGGGAGCCATCAGTATGTTTCCCGGAAGCTTACAGTCCTTTAAGGAAATCGGCCGAAAGAGGTTTTCTCCCCCCTCTTCTTCCCTCTTTTCCAAGGCCTCCTCATAGGAAAAGTCGGATATTCCGTGACTTTTCACGATTTCTTCTATTTTTTCTTTTTCAACAAAATATTCGATACTGTCCTTCTTTCTACTCTAAAGCAATGCATAGACTCCTCTTACTTTTTCTCTATATTTTGAAGCATTGCATCGACTTCTCTTACTTCTTCTCCAGATTCTGCAATCCTGCATAATACTCTTCCAGCTTGGAAAAGAGCTCCTTATAGTCCTTTTGAATCTGCTTCTTCTTTAGCTCTGCCCCTATCGGGTCATAAAGATAGTCCGTCTCCTCTGCAATGCTGATAAGCTCCAGCCTTCCTTCTTCTCCGAATTGCATCAGAAACACGCCGCCGATTTCCTCCGTATAAGTAACGGTTATTTTTTGCAGGCTTTCCTGCACCTCTTTGGGCAGGAGGGAAAAGCGGGGATTGAAAAAATACTGTTCTCTATAGGAATTGGCCCCGCAGAGCACCTTCTCTTCTTCTCTTTTTAACGCTTCCTGATTCATTGCTTTTTCGTCCATCGTTTTGCTCCTTTCGGATTTTTTGCCTGTCCCATCATAACATAAAATTAGATAGTGCACACTACGCGAGGGATAATCATTAAGAATAAAATGAGACAATGCACACTGCACGGCAATACTCGTAAAAAAAATAGAGGGAATGAATTCGAAATTTCTTCCGACTTCTTCCCTCTTATTCTAAAGATTTCCTCTTATCTTACCAGAAGCTGAGCAATACGATACTGCTCCTCAGGAATATCCTTCTTCATGCGCAGTGCTTCCTGGATATCATAATCCACGAACTCACCCTTCTTATATGCCACAAGACGGTTGGACTTTCCTGCCAAAAGCAGCTCCACCGCCTTAGCACCCATAATAGAAGCATAATAACGGTCCTTACAGGTTGGAGATCCGCCTCTCTGCATGTGTCCTAAAATGGTAGCTCGGGTTTCGATACCGGTTGCCGCCTCGATTCTCATTGCCATGGAGGAAGAATGTCCGATTCCCTCCGCATTGATAATGATGTAATGCTTCTTTCCTCTTTTTCTGCTTTCAATAATACGGTTAATGATGGCCTGCTCATCTCCATCATACTTCTCCGGCAAAAGAATTTCTTCCGCACCATTTGCCACACCGCACCAAAGAGCGATATAGCCTGCGTGTCTTCCCATTACCTCGATAATGGAGCAGCGCTCGTGGGAGGTAGAAGTGTCTCGAATCTTATCAATAGCCTGCATAGCGGTATTGATAGAAGTATCAAAGCCGATGGTGTAATCTGTGCAGGCAATATCCAAGTCAATGGTTCCGGGAACGCCGATGGTGTTAATGCCTAAAGCGGACAGCTTTCCGGCTCCCATGAAGGAACCGTCTCCTCCGATAACCACGATGCCGTCAATACCGTGCTTCTTACAAATCTCCGCACCTCTCTTCTGGCCTTCAGGAGTAGTAAACTCCTTACATCTTGCGGTGTACAGCACGGTACCGCCTCGACTGACAATATCGGAAACAGAGTGGCTGTCCAATTCTTTGATTTCTTCCTCTAAAAGTCCTGCGTAGCCACGCATAACACCCTTAACCTTTAAGCCATTGTGAATCGCGGTTCTTACCACGGAACGAATCGCCGCATTCATTCCGGGAGCATCTCCTCCGGAAGTCAAAACACCAATTGTTTTTACTGCTTTCCCTGCCATAACTGCCTCCAATCTACCTTACTGTTTTTATTTTATTCTTTACCGTTTCTCTATACCGGTCTTACCACCTGTTCCGCCATGTATTTATTTCTGAACAAGTACATTATATTACTCTATCCTTAAGCATTTTTCAAGGATTTTAGCTGTTCTTTCACATTTTCCGGACCTACAATTTTTGCAAGATTTTCCAGCAATTCTTGGGAAGATTGTACAGCATAAAGCTTCCCTAAGCGTTTTATAGCCTTTTCTTTCCTAAGGTAAATGGCCACGGTACTTTCGCCTCCCTCTTGAGACAGGCATTCCAAAACTTCCTTTTCCTTCTCCAGATAGGCCTCTTTGTCGGAAAATTGCAACCAAATTTCTTTCGGCAAATTTTCAAAAGCTATAATTTTTTCCGCAATCAATTTTCCGTTGGCTTCATCGCTCATTTGCACTCTGCCGTAGACAAATACCTTTCTGTCCTCCTGAATCAGCTCCTCTGTAAGCTCGTAGGTCTTCGGGAAAACCACCACTTCCATGGAGCCGGTATTGTCTTCCAGAGTCACAAAGGCCATCATATCATTTTTCTTGGTAATCCGCCTGTTAATGCCGGTAATCATTCCTCCTACGGTACAATGCTCATCGTCCACAAGATTCTTCTCTTCCTCTATCGCTTCCAAGGAGAAGTCTCTGGCTCTTCTGCTGCAAAGCTGCTTTAGAAGGGCTCTGTCACTGTCCAGAGGATGTCCGGAAAGATATACACCTAAGGCATCCTTTTCATTTCGCAGAAGCTCAGCCTTGGGAAATTCTTCCAAATCCGGAAAAATCAGCTCAAATTCCTGTCTTTCCTCCGCTTCTTCTCCCAAAAGGTCCAAAAGGCTCATCTGCCCCGCAATCTGGTCCTTCTTTCCCTTCTGCAAATCCTCCAAAACCTCCGGAAGCATTACCAGCTTTTCCCTTCTGTTTCCTTCCAAATTGTCAAAGGCTCCTGCATGGATAAAGGACTCCATGGCTCTTCGGTTAATGCCTCTTTGGCTTAGTCGCTGAACCAGATCTTCAAAGTTTCTAAAGGGACCGTTCTTTCTTTCCAGAATAATCTGCTCAGCGGCGGATCTTCCCACGCCCTTTACGGCGGAAAGGCCATAACGAATCTTCCCTTCCTTCACGGAGAAGCCCACCTCCGCCAGTTGGATATCCGGAGGAAGGATCTCTATGCCCTGTTCCCTGGCCACTTCGATATACTCAGCGGTTTTCACCGTGTTATCCATAAAGGAGCTCATGGTGGCAGCATAAAATTCCGGGGCATAGTAATATTTTAAATAGGCGGTTTGATAGGAAAGCAGTGCATAGCTTACCGCATGGGACTTATTAAAGGCATACTTGGCAAAGTCAATCATCTTGTCATAAATCCGATTGGCTATCTCTTCGGAAATCCCCTTGGAAATACAGCCTGCAATGCCTTCTTTCGCATTGCCGTAGACAAAGCTCTGCCTTGCCTCCTCCATGACAGAAGTCTTCTTCTTGGACATGGCTCTTCGTAAGAGATCCGATCCGCCCATGGTAAAACCTGCCAGGTCACGCACAATCTGCATAACCTGCTCCTGATATACGATTACCCCATAGGTATTTTTCAGGATGGATTCCATCTCCTTACAGTCATAGTGTACGGTAGCAGGATTTTTCTTTCCGGCAATGTAGTCCGGAATAAAGTCCATAGGTCCCGGACGATACAGAGCCACTCCCGCAATAATGTCATCCAGACAGGAGGGCTGTAGTCGTTTCATAAAGTTTACCATTCCCGCAGATTCCAGCTGGAACACGCCGGCACAATCTCCTTTGGAAAGCATGGCGTAAACCTTGGCATCGTCATAGGGCAGTTTGTCCAAATCCAGCTTTACCCCATGATTTTCCTCTATAAATCGAAGGGCATCCTGAATCACCGTCAGGGTTCGAAGGCCCAAGAAGTCCATCTTCAATAAGCCCAGCTCCTCTATGGTGGTCATGGTAAACTGGGTGGTAATGGAGCCGTCGGAGCCTCTGGACAGAGGCACATAGTCGGAAACCGGACTTCCGGCAATCACCACTCCTGCCGCATGCATGGAGCTGTGCCGGGGAAGCCCCTCCAAACGAAGACACATGTCTATCATTTGCTTGGTTTCCTCTTCCGTATCGTAGAGATTTTTTAACTCTTTACTGACACTCAACGCCTTTTCCAAGGTCATATTTAATTCGTTTGGCACAAGCTTTGCCAGCTGGTCACATTTGGCATAGGGAATATCCAGTACTCTTCCCACATCTCGGATGACTCCTCTTGCCGCCAGGGTTCCGAAGGTAATAATCTGGCTGACCTGCTCTTTTCCATACTTTTTTCCTACATAGTCAATGACTTCCTGTCGTCTTTCGTACTCAAAGTCCACGTCTATATCCGGCATGGTCACACGTTCCGGATTTAAAAAACGCTCAAAAAGCAGCTGATGTTCTATCGGATCCACATCCGTAATGCCTATGGCGTAAGCCACAATAGATCCCGCCGCAGAGCCTCTTCCAGGTCCCACCGCTATGCCATGGGTTTTGGCAAAATGAATATAGTCCCAAACCACCAAAAAATAGTCCACAAAGCCCATATCGGAAATGGTATTTAACTCATAATAGAGCCTGTCCTTATTTTCCTGCCAACTCTCCCCATAACGTTTCTCCAAGCCCTTAAGACAAAGCTCCTCCAAATAGCTGTAGGCGGAATGCCCCTCCGGCACAGGGTATTTCGGCAAATGATATTCCCCGAAAGTAATATTTACCTGACAGCGCTTGGCAATCTTCCCGGTATTTTCTAAAGCTTCCTTCGCATAAGGAAATAACTCCTCCATCTCCTCTTCGCTTTTGATATAGAACTGTCCACCGGGATAGCGCATCCTATCCTCGTCCATCAGTTTTTTACCGGTCTGTAAGCAAAGCAGGATGTCATGGGCCTTGGCATCCTCCTTGTAAGTATAGTGAATATCATTTGTAACCACCAGGGGAATCCCGGTTTCTTCATGGAGGCGTAACATCCCCTGATTCACCAGCTTCTGCTCCGCATAGCCGTGGTCCTGCATTTCCAAAAAGAAATTTCCCTTTCCGAAAATGCCTTCATAGCGAAGTGCCGCCTGCTTTGCCTCCTCATACTGGGAAAGCCTAAGATTTCGAGACACCTCTCCCGCAAGACAGGCGGATAGAGCAATGATTCCTTCATGGTACTTTTCCAAAACTGCGTAGTCTACTCTGGGCTTATAGTAATAGCCTTCCGTGAAGCCTAAGGACACCAGCTTCATCAGGTTATGGTATCCTATATCATTTTCCGCAAGAAGCACCAAATGATAATATCTGGCCTCCCCCTTTTGGATAAAGCGTTCCTCCATGGAACGACTTAAATATATTTCCGAGCCAAGAATCGGGTGAATTCCCTGTTTCTTTGCCTCTTTATAGAAGTCTATCACACCGTACATTACCCCATGGTCTGTAAGGGCAATGGAGTCCATTCCCAGCTCCTTCACCCTGGCAATCATCTCCGGAATCTTTCCGGAGCCGTCCAACAAACTATAACTGCTATGTACATGTAAGTGTGTAAATGCCATGTTCTGTCCTTCTATCTGCAAGACCTTCGTTCTAAACCCTTTATCCTACCCTCTATACTGTACAGGGTATTTTCCGGATTGCCTAGTCTTTCTGTATATAAAAAGGAGCCCGTTTCCGAGCTCCTCTGTTTAAATCGCTTCTCCAAGAAGATATCCGCTGATTGCTGAAATCGCATCCTCTTCATCTTCTCCCTCTGCAGATACATATAGCTCTGCGCCGTTATTAATGCCGAGTGCCATCATCCCCATAATGGATTTTGCATTTACCCTTCTGCTTCCCTCCGTCATATAGATGCTGGATTGAAAGCGACTGGCAATTTGTACGAGCATCGCCACCGGATGATCATCTGTTTTGTTTGTTAAGTTAACGGTTACATTACTGTCTTTCATGGTCTGTGCCTCCCTGGTGCATTTGAGCTCCCTAAACGCAGGGTATCCTCACTCCATCCTCAGTTCCAAAGCTGTCTGTCTAAATTGTCTTGAAAATGCAGGCCTAACCAATGTACCTTTGCGAGGAAAGCTCCTCTTTTGCATATTTTATTTTTTTAATCCTATTTCTTATGCGTAGCGGATTGTTCCTCCCGAAGTTCTTTTGCAATTCTGGCCAATTTACGCAGGCGATGATTCACCCCGCTCTTTCCTATAGGGGGCTCTAATCCCTGTGCAAGCTCCTCCAAAGAAGCATCCGGATATTGCAAACGACGCTTTGCCACCTCTTTAAGAGCCTTCTCCAGTCGATCCAGTCCTAAGACCTCCTCGATGTATTGAATTTCTTCCTGCTGCTTTAAGCTGGCTTTTACTGTGCGATTAATGTTTGCGGCTTCAAAGTTTACGCGCCGGTTCACATTTTCGCTGACCTCCTTTAAAATGCGGGCATTCTCCAATTCCATCAAGGCATCCACTGCCCCTAAGAGTTTTAAAACATCTGCGATCTCCGAAGCATCCTTGAGATATACCATATGATTTTTGCCTCTTTTTCCCTGCTTTGGATGTAGAGAATAATGTCGTAGAATCTCTTCTACTTCCCTGCCGTCCTCTGCTTTAGAAAAAACAAATTCCAAATGATATTCTTTTTGGGGATTAGTTAAAGAAGCGTTAGAAAGAAAAATCTGTCTTAGTTTTTCCCTTCTCCCCTTCTCATCATCTGCTTTCATATTAAAGGTTTTTTCCAAAGCTGTAAAGTCAATTCTCCTTAGCTCCTCCTTGACTTTCTGGGAAAAAGAGGCTTTTTTTGCTTGTTTTTCTTCTGCCATCACTTTTGTCTCTTGGTAATTTTCTACGCTGTTTTTCGTTATTTTTTCTATTTTTTATGAGGTTTTTATATTTTTTAGGACTTATATCATTTCTTTATATCCCTATGTTCCAGTCGAATCCCATAATCCGCATGTTCCTTTAGGGATTGATACAATTTTTCCGCCATAGTGACGGAACGGTGCTTTCCTCCGGTGCAGGCCAGTCCCAATACCAGCTGATTTTTCCCTTCCGCTACATAAAGAGGAAGGAGGAATTGAAACAAATCCACCAGCTTATCTAAAAAGATTTGCGCATTTCCATCCTGAAACACAAAATCCTGGACTTCCTTTTCCTCCCCGGTATGATTCCGTAAATTGGGATCGTAATATGGGTTTGGCAGAAATCGAAGATCAAAAAGTAAGTCCAAGTCCTCCGGCATTCCGTATTTAAAACCGAAAGAAAGAATGGAAAGCTGAAGATTTTGATACTTCTTCTCCTCCTGTACAATCTCCTTAAGCTGCTGCCGGAGATTTTTTGTTAAGAGCCTGGAGGTATCAATGATTAAATCCGCCTTTTTCCGAAGAAAGGCCATCTTTTCTCTTTCCCTTGCAATTCCGTCCTGAATGCGGCCTTCCTTTGCCAAAGGATGGCTTCGTCTGCTTTCCTTATATCGCTGAATCAGTACTTCATCCCCGGCATCCAGGAAAAGAATGCGAAAGGGCACCTTCTTTTCTTCCCGCCAGTTTTCAATAATCTTTTCCAGTTCCGAAAGCTCTTTTCCGTTTCTGCTGTCGATTCCTAAAGCTGTCCTCTGTTCATTTTCCCTGCTGGAAAGTAAGAGTTCCAAAAATGAATTCATAAGCCCGATAGGCAGGTTATCGATGCAGTTAAAACCGAAGTCCTCCAAATGCTTCAGACAAACGGTTTTTCCCGCCCCGCTCATTCCGGTTACAATTAAAATCTCCCCCACAGCTTTACCTCTGTTTCTAAACGCACTCCCTGCTTTTCTTCCACGATTCGAATTACTTCCCTGATCAGTCGGTAAATCTCTTTGGCATCGGCATCCCCCAGGTTCACTACAAAGCCGCAATGCTTTTCGGACACTGCCGCTCTTCCCATTTGAAAGCCCCTTAAGCCGCTGACTTCAATAAGGCGGGAAGCATAGTCTCCCTCCGGCCTTTTAAAGGTGGAACCTGCTGAAGGCATATCCAAAGGCTGTTTTTCCTCTCTCCGTCTTTGAAAATCCTGCATTTTTTCCCGGATTTCCGCAGGATTCCCTTTTTCCAAAAGAAAGCTTGCTTTTAGACAAATATCATTTTCAGAAAGGCAGGAATGTCTATAGGAAAAGTCCATTTCAGAAAGTTCTTTTTCTAAAAGTTCTCCCTTTTCATTTAAAAGTAGCCCCTTATAGAAGAAATCCTTGATTTCTCCTCCGTAGGCTCCGGCATTCATTTTCACCGCTCCCCCAAGGGTTCCGGGAATCCCGGAAAGGGGTTCAAAGCCGGTGTAGCCGGCTTCCATGGCAACCTCCGCCATTTTCTTTAAGGTGCATCCGGCCTCTGCTTCCAAAAGCCCCTGGCCATCCTCCTGCACTTTTATACTGCAAGAAGATAAATTATCCTTTAATAAAATAACGGCTTCTTCCACACCCTCGTCGGAAACCAGGAGATTGGAGCCGTTCCCCAAAATCAGATAGGGGCGGCTCTCCTTGTATAATTCCTTTACCAGCTCCTGTACTTCTTCTACGCCGGAGGGAATATAAAAGTCCTTTGCCTTTCCGCCAACCTTAAAGCTGGTATAGTCCTTTAAGCTCTGTTCCGTTCTATGCTCCATCCTACTCTCTTTTCCCTAAAAATCTTCCGCTTCCTGTTTCTTCATATTGGCGGTCACTCGCTCATACAGCACCTGTGCCGCATTGTATCCCATCTTCTTGGCTCTGTTATTAATGGCGGCACACTCTACAATGATAGCTACATTTCTTCCCGGACGAATGGGGATATCATAGCTGATAATATTGTTGCCTAAAAATTCTATATAGTTATCCTTTAATCCCAGACGGTCATAGTCCTTCTCCTTGGACCACTCCGCCAAATTAATGACCATATTCAGCGTCTGGGTATCCTTTACCGATTCCACACCAAACATTTGCTTTACATCGATAATGCCGATTCCTCGAAGTTCAATAAAGTGCTTGGTAATGTCCGGTGCCGTTCCCACCAGGGACTCATCGGAAACCTTTCTTAATTCCACCACATCGTCGCTGACCAGACGGTGTCCTCTTTTAATCAGCTCCAATGCAGCCTCCGACTTACCGATTCCACTGTCCCCCATGATGAGGACACCCTCTCCATACACATCCACCAATACGCCGTGGACGGTAATCATCGGTGCCATCTTTACCTTTAACCAACGGATAATTTCTCCCTCCAGCTCCGTAGTAGGTCTCGGGCTGGATAAAAGAGGAATTCCGGCCTCCTGGCATGCGGAAATCATACAGGAATCCGGTTCAATGTCTCTGGCATAAATAATACAGGGGATTGGATACTTGGTAATCTCATTATATCTTGCCCTTCTCTCCGGTCTTTCCATCCGCATCAAATACGCCGTTTCCACATTTCCGATAATCTGTACACGCTCGGAATCAAACTGGGCAAAAAACCCTGCAAGCTGTAAGGCAGGACGGTTTACATCCGGAATCGTCATGTAAATCTGATCCGTATCTATTTCCGGAGTGAGATTCTTTAAATTTTCTTTTTTAATTAACTCCGATACACTCACCTTTTCCGCACTTTTCATGAAAACCTCCTGCTTTAGGGGGATGCATTGTCCCACTGTTTTTCTATCTTTTGCAGTATAGGTTTTTCAGGCTAAAATTGCAATCCCAAAGAAGCTATGCTACACTTCAAAATAGTCTTAATAAACGAGATATCGCACGCTTTGCGCACGATACTCGTTATGAATAAGATGTCCCGGGCGTTTATACGCCATTATTTTAGAAGCAATAGTTCATCAGAAGATAAAAACGATAAAAAGATAAAGAATATACCGAGGAAAGGAGGAGAAGGCGAAAATGGAGAAGGACAAGGCAATCGGTATTTTTGATTCCGGTCTTGGGGGACTAAGTGTCTTAAGGAAGCTCAAGCAGGAGCTGCCGGGGGAAGACTTTATTTTCTACGGAGATCAAAAGCATGCTCCCTATGGTGAAAAATCAGAGGAAGACGTACGCTCTCTGTCCCTCTCCGCCTATCGTTTTCTACAGGAAAAAGGGGTAAAAGCCACTGTTATCGCCTGTAATACCGCCACCTCCGCAGCTGCCCCCTATCTTCGGGAGCTGTTTCCGGAGGATATCATTATCGGTATGGAGCCTGCGGTAAAGCCTGCAGTAGAAGCATTACAAGATGAATCTAAATCGGATAAAACAAAAAAAAAGATTCTGATTATGGCTACAGAGCACACTATTCAAGGCGAGCGTCTACACCAGCTGATTTCCCGTTTTGGAGATCCTTCCCAATTTCTTCTCCTCCCCTCCCCCGGCATCGTCCGCCTCTTGGAAGCAGGAAAGGGAGACAGTCCGGAAATGGAAGACTATCTTTCTCAGCTTTTACTCCCCTATCGGAATGAAGCCGTTTCGTCTATTGTGTTGGGTTGCACCCATTTTCCCTTTGTAAAGGAACAGATTCAAATCGCCCTGCCCTATCCTGTACGCTTCTTTGACGGAGCGGAGGGCACAGCCAAGGAAACCCGGCACCGTTTGGAGGAGAGGAGTCTTTTGAAGGAGGAAATGCACAAGGGTCAGGTAGAGCTTTTTAGCAGTAACGAAGACAGCTCTTTGATGGAAGCCTTTTACCGGAAGAATTGCCGTCCTTTTTCTTAAAAAAAATTTTTTTAGAAAAGTTCTTGACAAGTTTTCGGAAGTTTTGTATATTGTACGGGTGCCGCGAAAACGGCGGAAACAAGCGCCCTTAGCTCAGCTGGTAGAGCAGTAGACTCTTAATCTATTTGTCCAGGGTTCGAGTCCCTGAGGGCGCAGTTCTAAAGAATGTTGGAAGAGCAACATTCTTTTTTTTTATTTTTTTCTAAAGACTTTGGCTTGTCCTTTCTCTTTCTTAAAAGCTTTGCTATACTCTGTAGGAAATAACTTTTGAGTAAAGGAGATTTTTATGCAAAAGATTTTAGTTTGCGATGATGATAAACAGATTGTAGAAGCCATTTCCATCTACCTTACCGGAGAAGGATATCAGGTGATTAAGGCATTTGACGGATATGATGTTTTAAAGATTTTGGAGAAGGAAAATGTGGATCTTATCATTCTGGACGTGATGATGCCCGGACTGGACGGTATCCGTACCACTTTGAAGATTCGAGAAAAAAGCTCCATTCCCATCATTATCCTCAGTGCCAAGGGAGAGGACACCGATAAGATTCTCGGCTTAAATATCGGTGCGGATGATTATATCACCAAACCCTTTAACCCCTTGGAGATGGTGGCCAGAGTAAAGTCCCAGCTTCGCCGCTACACCCAACTCGGTAATATGAATGAACAGTCTAAGGGAGAAGCCATTTACAGCTGCGGCGGTCTGGTGATTAATGATGACACCAAAGAGGTATCCGTAGACGGCGAGCTGGTAAAGCTTACGCCTATTGAGTACAATATTCTCCTTCTTCTGGTTCGAAATGCCGGTAAAGTCTTTTCCATTGACGAAATTTATACCTCCATTTGGAACGAGGAAGCCATCGGGGCGGACAACACTGTAGCGGTGCATATCCGTCATATTCGAGAAAAAATCGAAATCAACTCCAGAAAGCCTAAGTATTTGAAGGTGGTTTGGGGTGTGGGTTATAAAATTGAAAAGCAGGGAAAGAGCGAGGACTAAGCATGAAACGTCTTCTCCCCTTTTTACTCCATTTTTTCATTTTATTTCTCTTTTCCATCAGTCTGGTGTTGTTGCATTTTGCCCCCAAGGGAAGTGATACCATTGCCTTTTTGCAGGAGAAGAACTACCTTTCTTCCTCCAGCTTCGATAGTGCGGTTTCGGAAAGCATCAACGATATCTTTGATTATATTGATCTTCGGGATCTTTTTGAAACCAGAGGAACCCTGGATTTAAACCATACCATAGCCCAGAGTGAAAGTAACGGTGCTACCCGTTCCTACAGTCTGGACTATTTGATTAAGTATGCCCGTTCCATGGGCTACTATTTAAACGAGAAAAATGAAATCATGGAGGACGGTCCCGCCACTGTTACCAAGGAACAGGACGAAAAAGAACACCAGATCAAAGTGATTTACCGTGCCTATCTTCCGGATTACCAGCCTGCCAGCCCTGCTGACGGTTTTATGAGCTTGGGAAGACTGTCCAAGGAAGCACTGAGCTATTTGGCAAAGTACTATGCCATCCGCTCCCGATATTTTGATCAGGGCTCCAACTTCCAATTTTATGTGGCTTATAGCAATGGAAATAATTCCACCTATTATAATAATGAAAATGACGGCACTGCGGAAAAAATTCAAAAGCTGGGGAAATATGTTTTTACAGCCTCTTCTTCTTTGGAAATTAAAAGCAATCTAAAAACGATTCCCTCCAATCTGGTGCCTCTTTTGGAAGCCAGAGATCCTTATAAAGACGGTTCCTATGTCTTTGCTGCAGGGGTGGATACCTCCTTCCCTGTTCATGACCAATATAAAATCATGATGGAGGAATACAGCATTCGAAGAAACCTGAGTATTTTGGGCGTAGTGCTTTTCTTCGGAAGTCTTATAGCCTTTGTGTTTAGCTTTGCTTCTCTATTATTACATACCGGTCGGGGAGAAAATCGGCAAATGATTCTTTATGCCATTGACCGGGTGCCCTTAGAAGGCATTTTGGCTATATCTGTCTTTTGGTTCTTTTTTGCAGAAGTCTTCAACCGATATTTTTTCGACAGCTTGATTCTGGTATTGGGAAAATTGCCGGAGCCCCTCTTCTTTCATAGGATGGGACTTTTCGCCCTGCGCTACACTGTTTTTCTGCCTCTGCTTCTTTCCCTGGTGCGGCAGATGCGGAAGGGAATTCTAATTTCCTCTTCCTATAGCAGACGAATTTGGAGTCTTCTGGAGAGTACACTTTCCGCCAGCGGCTTTACCCGTTCCAGATTATACAGTGTACTGCTCTTCGTCCTTCCGAATTTCCTGGGCATTGGGTTCTTCGGCTATAATCTTTACTGCTTTTTCCATCATAAAAGCCTCTTACATCTGGGCTTTAGCTTACTACTGCTTTTTCTTTTAATTTCCATCGACTACTACTCCTACTCCATCAGTAGAGGATTGAAAGCAGCGGTAACGGAGCAGGTAAAGGCGGAGCGTTTAAAAACCGACTTGATTACCAATGTTTCCCATGATTTAAAGACCCCTCTTACCAGCATTATCAGCTATGTGGATCTTTTAAAGCGGGAAAATATTGAAAGTCCCAGAGTTCAGGAATATATCGCCGTTTTGGAGCAAAAGTCCGCACGTTTAAAGAATCTGACGGAGGATTTGGTGGAAGCCAGCAAAGCCAGTTCCGGAAATATCTCTTTAGAGCTTATCCCGATTCACTACACGGAGATTTTGCAGCAAAGTCTGGGCGAGTTCGAAGACAAGTTGGCTGCCCGCTCCTTACAGGTGCTCACTACCCTCCCTCAGGAGGATATTCTGATTCTGGCGGATGGTCGACAGCTTTTCCGGGTATTGGAAAATCTTCTTAATAACTGTTGTAAATATGCTTTGCAGGGAAGTCGGGTCTATGTGGATTTGCAAAAGGGAGAAGAAGAGGCCACCTTTACCATGAAAAATATTTCAGAAGCCCCCTTAAACGTTTCCCCGGAAGAGTTAACGGAACGTTTTGTACGTGGAGACGTAAGCCGAAGCACAGAGGGCTCAGGTCTTGGCTTGTCCATTGCGAAAAGTCTGACCAAGCTGATGAACAGTAAAATGAAGATTGAAATTGACGGGGATTTGTATAAGGTTTCCCTTTCCTTCCCTTTAGTAAAAGAGGAATTGTAAATTGAAAATGATAAAGCAATCTCTGAAAAATAAACTGAGTCGATACAGTAGAAACAGCCTATATTTTGTTCTGCTTTTTTCCATGCTTTTTTCTTTTGTGTTTTCTCAACAAGCTTTGGCGGATACCTGGCCCACTTGTGTAGACCAAATTGAGGCGGATGGTGCTTTGCTGATGGATGCCAAGTCCTCCACGATTCTCTATGCTAAAAACGAGAACACTCACTACTTTCCCGCCTCCATTACCAAGGTCTTAACGGCCATCGTCGTGTTAGAGCACGTGGAAAATCTGGAAGAAAAGGTCACCTTTTCCCAGGAAGCCACCAGAGGAAATCTGGAAAACAATTCCACCGTCATTGCCGCATCTCCGGGAGATAAGTTAAGTGTTCGAGACTGTCTATACTCCCTTCTGCTCCATTCCGCCAACGACTGCGCCAATGCACTGGCAGAGCATGTGGCCGGCTCCAACGAAAAGTTTGCGGAACTGATGAACCAAAAGGCTGCGGAAATCGGCTGTACAAATTCTCATTTTACCAATCCTTCCGGACTGAACAATCCGGAACACTACACCAGTGCCCTGGATATGGCAAAAATCATGCAGTACGCCATAAGCAATCCGACATTTTGTCAGATTGATGCCACTCAGGTATACACTCATGGCCCCTTGATTAAATATCCGGACCCCAATGCCCCGGAAAACACCATCTATGCTCACCATAAGATGATGAAGAAAAGCAATAAGGAGTATTACAGCGGTGTATTTGCCGGAAAGACCGGATATACCCTTCTTGCCGGAAATACCTTGGTGACAGCCTGCAAAAGAGGGGATACTACCCTAATTTGTGTTATCTTAAACGGTCATAATTCCCAGTACCGGGACAGCAAAAAGCTCTTCGATTTCGGCTTTGCCAATTTCAACTCTTATCCTACGGAAAGCAATGATAGGCGCTTTGCCCAGTTGGAAAATCCTTGGACGGTGGACGGACTTCCCTTGGTGGAGGCTTTGCATTTTACCGTAGGAAGAGATGAGCAGATTTGTCTTCCCAAAAATATTCCCCTAACGGATATTGCCTCTACCCTATCCTACGATATTAGCGATGAGGAAAAAGCCAGCGGCAAGATAGCCAAAATTCTCTATCAGTACGATGGAAGAACGGTAGGCACAGCTTATGTGTACCTGGAGGATTCTAAAAAAGAGGAAGACAACAAGGATCTTCCCAATACTTCTTTAAAGAAGGCGGAGAATATTCCCAAGCAGATCTCCGTAGCCATGGAAAATCAGGAAAATGAAAGCAAGGCGGAAGAATCCACAGCCATGGACAAAATAAACCACGCACCCATTGTCTTCGATAAGAAGGCAGGAAAAATCATCCTGCAAAAGCCTATCCTACGGGTGCTTCAGATTCTTTTTGCTATATTCACTCTGGTGCTTCTTTCTCTTCTCTTTCTCTATTTTTTTCAAAGAAGGGAAGAATTCTACAGAGCCAGAAGAAGAAAAAGAATGTTAAAGCACACAAAGGATCTTAGCCGAGAACAAAAGGCGAAACGTGACCTGATGTTTGAAAAGCGAAAGAGGCAGAAAAAATAGTTGAACAGGAAGGCCTTTTTTGAATCTCGAAAGATTCATCTTGAGAAAAGCTATGGAAAAAAAATAGTTTTTTTAGGAAATATCGTAGAATTTTTAGAATATCTTTCTTGTTCTCCATAATACCGCGTGATAAAATCCTTAATACGTTACTATTATTTTTTTCAGTAGTTTGTCGTAATACTATATGATTTTAATCACAAAAAAAAAGACGGAATATAGGAGCAGTTAATCAAGGAGGATAAGAATGGAAACATTACACATTATGATTCCCAATGCGGACAGTGTAAACGAATTTGTAGAGCTTACAGGAGAATTCAATTTTGATATGGATTTATGCGACGGAAACCGTTGCGTAGACGCAAAATCCATTTTAGGAATTCTGTATCTTGGGGTAGGAAAGGTTCATAAGCTTTCCGTACCGGAAGAGCGCGTAAAGTTCGTAGAGGATAAGCTCTCGACTTTTGTAGTATCCGAATAAGATTAATAAAACAAAAAGAGCTACAGAAAAGATTGTAATTCAGTTCTGTAACTGTATAGCCGGTCTACCGACAGGGGTAATCTGAGCCCGCGGGTACTTACGAAAAACGAATATTATGAAGTTTTTCGTTTAGTATCCCCTGCAGGGCGAGGTTAGCGGGAGCGTGCTCCTAAGGTAGACTTGCTATACAGTAAAGAACGAACTCTTTTCTGTAGCTCTTTTTTATTCTTAACGAGATATCGCACGCGTAGTGTGCGATATCTCGTTTTCTAATCCTTGTAAAGTTTAAAAGTCTATGAGGTAAATCTTTCCTGTCTTTGCTCTTAACCTACTGGAAAGGATACCATTTTCCGTATAACGCTTGGTTTGTCCGGCATTGTAGCCTCTTCCATCGGTTTTCAGTACTCTTCGAATCTCCATCTTATCCGTAATGGATGCCCTCCACAGGGGGATATCCAAAGTACAGTCCTCATCTCCGCAGTATATAATAATCAGAGCGATTTGATTTTCACTGCATCGAAGATAGGATACCCAGTTTTTTCCACTTTTCAGGAGCATAAGATTTCCGTTTTTTAAGGCAGGTGAAGCCTTTCTGTGAGAAATCAAATACCGATGATATTCTAAAAGCTCCAAATCTTCCTTTCCCCAAGGATAGGGTCTACGACAATCCGGCTCAGTCCATCCGTATACGCCTACTTCATCACCATAAAACAGGGTAGGTGCTCCCGGCCAAGTAAACAAAAGCATACTGGCCAGACGGAAAAGCCCGTAGTCAATGCCGATTCCCGCATCATCAAAGCCATCTTTCATTCTTCCGGCTCTTCTGTTGGTTCTGGTTAAGAAACGGGAATGATCATGGTTGGACAGCTGATTCATCGCAGCATCCAAGGCATTTTCCGGAAGCTTTGCCATGTTATAACGCATGGTGTTAAAGAATAGCTCTCCATCTCCGAATTTCTCCGGCTCAGCCCTGTCGGAATGCTTTTCCATACCGGTCAGAAACCAGCTTACCGGCTCCATAAAGGCATCGTAGTTCATAATGCTGTCCCACTCCTGCCCTTTCAGCCAGGCACTGGGATTTCCGTAATGCTCTGCTAAAATTACCGCGTCTTCATTGGCCTCCTTCACGGCTTTTCGGAACTTCTTCCAAAATCTGTGGTTATAGGCTTCACTGTGCCCTAAATCTGCCGCCACATCCAAACGCCAGCCGTCACAGGAAAAGGGAGGACTAACCCATTTTTTGGCAATCCCTAAGATTTCCGCCTCCAGTTTGGGAGCATTTTCGTAATTCAATTTTGGCAGGGTGTCGTTTCCCCACCATTTTTCATAGCTGTCATTTTCCGGCCAATCCTTCTCTTCTTCCTTCGAAAAATGAAAATAATCCAGATAGGGACTGTAATAGCTTTCATAAGCCCCCTTGGGATAGGGTGAATCCTCCCCGGTTTTGTAGAAATAGGAAGCATTCATATAGCGATGGAAGGAACCGCAGTGATTAAAAACGCCGTCGATAATCACTCGCATCCCCCTCTTGTGGCAAGCCTCCACAAAAAGTAAGAACAGAGTATCACTGGCCTCCAGATTCTCTTTATCTGTACTGCGAATACTGTACTTGGAGGCTTCTCTATTGTCTGTTCCCCCCTTTGGAAGCACTTTACCCCCATCATTCACAATTCTCCCCAAATGGGGATCAATATGGTCGTAATCCTGGGTATCATATTTATGATTGGAGGGAGACACAAAGAGCGGGTTGAAATAAAGAACCTCTACCCCCAAATGTTCCAGGTAATCCAGCTTCTCCCAAACCCCTTCCAAATCGCCGCCATAAAAACGATGTACATCAAAGGACTCTACAGGGGCATCCCAATCTGAAACCGATACCACGGGACGCCCCAGATAAATATACTCCCTGTCCTCTACATTATTCTTTCCGTCACTGTTTCGGAAACGGTCCACAAAAATTTGATACATGGTGACACCTTTAATCCAGTTCGGAACAAAAAAATCCGGAAAAATGGAAAAAGCGTATTGAATGTCCAAATCTTCCGTCACACCTAAACGATTGTAATGAATGACCTCTTTTCCCTTTTCAATACGAAAATAATAATGCAAAGGTTTATCCTTCAGTTTTATTTCCATTTCATAGTAATCAAAATAGTGATCACTGCTTTCCAACTGCATAGGATAAATCTGCTGTTCATCCGGAAGATAAAGCAAAACTCTATCTACATCCTCTCTTAGGGTACGAAAACGTATGGTCACATCCGAAAAGGCCGGGCTCTCCTCCGGCTCCCGATAAAACCCCTTTCCTATGCTATATAAGGCCTCTCGATTGATTCCTCTTTCCTCCATTTCGGAAATCCTCCTTTACTCCCCCAATCCTGAAAAAAGCGATACCGCCATTCCAGAATTCTTATCAAAACTTTTGAAACTTAAAGAATCACTTCTCCGATATAGTTTAATGCTCTATACTTCTGGGCATAGTCAATGCCGTAGCCTACAACAAAAACATCCGGAACCCAGAATCCCTTGTATTTTACATCTACCTCTACCTCTCTTCTCTCAGGCTTATCCAAGAGAGTACAGATTTCCAAAGAAGCGGGACGCCTTTCCCGAAGCAAATGTTCCAAATGGTGTAAGGTTCTTCCCGTGTCGATAATGTCCTCCACCAATAGAACATTCTTTCCTTCCAAGGGCTCATCCAAATCCTTTACAATCTTTACTACCCCGGAGCTTTGGGTTTGGGAACCATAGCTGCTAACTGCCATAAAGTCCATGGAAACTCCGGGATTGTTTAATTTTTTCGCCAGCTCACACATAAAGGGAGCAGCCCCCTTTAAAATACAGACTAAATGCAGATCCTTCCCGGCATAGTCTCTTCCAATCTCCTCAGCCAGTTCACTTACCCGCTTTTCAATTTCCTCTTCCGAAAACAGTACTCGGATTTTTTCTTCTTTTTCCATATTGAGTCCCTCATTTACTATTTTCCTACAATATTCCGGATTATAAAACTATTCTAAAAGCAGTCGTTTTTGTTCCACTTCCGCCTTCACCCCTTTCGGGAGAGAAAGTCTGCCCCCGTTTCCTCTTTTCAACAAGCGGTCAATTCCATGGTAATGTAGCTTTCCAAATTCTGTGGTATTGCCTCTTAACAAGAAAATGGCTTCCTTATAGATTTCTCTGCGAAAAAGGGCTTTTTCCTTTTTTAATTGAGGAATAGACAGAGAAATGCATTTTCCCCTAGAGCTTTCCTTCCGTTCTCCGTATCGTTCTATCCATTCTGTCGCCTTTTCTTGAAAATAGGCTTCCGTTTCCGAAAAAAGCTCCGCCGCCTCCAGCAAATGCTTAACCGCTCCGGCATTAATCTTCTCCAAAGCAGTTAAAATTTCCAAACGAAGATAATTTCTGGCATAACTTTTGTCCCGGTTTGTGCTGTCCTCCCGATAGGGAATTCCCAATTCCTCCAGTCGCTTCAGAATTTCCTCTTTCCGTAAAGACAGGAGGGGGCGAAGAAGGGTAATCCCGGCCTCTGACAGAAGCTCTTCTGCCTTCATTCCGCTTATTCCGGAAAATCCCGCACCTCTAATCAAATGAAACAATATCGTTTCCGCCTGATCATCCATGTGATGCGCTAAGGCAATCTTAGTTTTTCGGCCACTTTCCGCCTGCCAACGAAGGGCTTCTTCTTTTAAGGCTTTGTAGCGAAGTGTCCTTGCCGCCTCTTCTATTCCCAGCTTATTTTCCTCGGCATAGTCCGGTACGGAACAAGTATATTCCAAAAAAGGCACTCGATATAGCTCTGCCTGCTGCCTTGAAAATGTGGCATCTTCTACAGCTTCATCCCCTCTAATGCCATGTTGCACATGCATGGCTCTAAGAGAAAAAGAAAGATGGTTCTGTAATTCCTTTAAAAAATACAAAAGATACATGGAATCCGCACCGCCGGAAAGAGCCAGCAATATCTGCTCCCCTTCCCGTATCCACTGCTGTTTTTTCACTTGTAAAAATAGCTCGGTATCGATTCCTTTTCTCATTTTATCCCTGTATACAAAGGAAAAACGAAAGAAGAATCTTCCTCTTTCGCTTTTCTCTAATCCTAACCCTATGGCATAGATAAAGTCTATGACATACGGTTTTCCTCTTTCAGTCTTTACTCTTTCGGCCTTACAATAATCTCATCCGGCATCTGCAATCCAAATATCTCTCTTGCCTCTTCCATGATATACTCTTTGGTCTTCACATAGACTTTTTTTTCTTCCAGAGCTTTAGCTCGTTGCTCTTCCTTACTGTACTCCTCAGCCAAACTCTCTTCCATAGCAAGATAATTTTTATTTTTCTCCGTAAGCTCTCTGCCTCGAACAAAAATAACAATAGCAAGAAGGGCTACCACCATGAACAATCCCAGGACAGTAACCCCATGTTTAAACACTTTTCTTTTCTGTTTCTCTTGCTTTCTCATAGATATTGAAATAGCTCTGCCGCCTCATCCTTTCGCACAGTCTCTTGCACCGACAATACCTTGGCTTCTACTGCTTTTTCTCCGAAACGAATGCTGATGACATCTCCTACCTTTACGTCGTAGGAAGCCTTCTGCACTTTCCCGTTAACAGATATTCGACCGGTATCGCAGGCTTCATTAGCAATTGTGCGTCTTTTTATGAGACGAGATACCTTCAAATACTTATCCAGTCGCATGAAATTAGTTCACGCGATCCTTTAAAGCCTTACCTGCCTTGAATCTTGGAGCCTTGGAAGCAGCAATCTTCATAGTCTCTCCGGTTCTTGGATTACGTCCCTCTCTTGCAGCTCTCTCAGAAACATCGAAAGTTCCGAAACCGATAAGCTGAACCTTATCCCCCTTCTCTAAAGCCTCAGAAATGGCATCAAAAACAGCCTCAACTGCTAATCCCGCATCCTTCTTAGATAACTCTGCCTGCTTTGCTACTGCGGAAACCAAATCTACTTTATTCATCTTTCATCCTCCATAATCGCCGATTTTTCGGCGTAGTCTTGTTACTTGGGGCACAACTCCCCACATACGAGTGCATTATAACTTTCTCCTTTTCTCCTGTCAATGAAAGCCTTGTATTTCCATGGATTTCCTATGTTTTTTCTCTATTTTTGTAAAAAATTTGATAGTTTTTCTTTCTTTTTAAGGGGAAAGTGGGAGAAGCAGGGCTTCTGCTATTTCCTTTGCTTTTTCCATACTTTCCTGAATTTTGGGCAAATCCCGCAAATTCTTCTTTTTATATAAAAGCTTGGGACTCTCTCCATTTACAAATCGAATCTCCCCCCGGGACTCGGAAATCAAGGTAGGAATGGCAGCGGTATTGATTTTCGCCTTAGGGAAGAATAAAAAGTGAATTTCTCCCCTCTTGATCTTGCACTCCGTTACCCCTATTTTATGAAGCAGATTTCGAAGGCTTGCCACCTGGAAGAGATTTTCCACCTGATAGGGAAGATCTCCGTAACGGTCTGTCAGCTCATCCTCCAAATCCATCTTCTCTTCTTCACTGCTTAAAAGAGCAATTTTTTGATAAGCCTCCAGCTTCTGTTCCTCATTTTCCATATAGTTTTCCGGAATAAAAGCGTCCAGATCCACATCCAGCTGGGTTTCAAAGTCCTCCTCTTCCTGCTTTTCTCCCTTTTCCAAAAGTACCGCATGGCGAAGCAACTTGGTATAGAGCTCATAACCCACCGCCTCCATGTGGCCGTGCTGCTCTGCTCCCAATACATTTCCCGCCCCGCGGATTTCCAGGTCTCTTAAAGCAATACGAATTCCGGAGCCCAGCTCCGTAAATTCCCGGATAGCCTTTAAGCGCTTTTCCGACTCTTCTGTAAGGCTTTTTCCTTTTTTATATAGTAAAAATGCATAGGAGGTTCTGTTGGATCTTCCTACCCTGCCTCGAATCTGGTAAAGCTGGGAAAGCCCCATCTTATCCGCATCTTGAATAATCAGGGTATTGGCATTGGGAATATCCAGTCCGGTTTCAATAATGGTGGTGGATACCAGCACATCTATTTCTCCGGCAATAAAGGAAAGCATGATTTCTTCCAGCTCCTTCTCTCCCATTTGCCCGTGAGCATAAGCAATACGAGCCTCCGGAAGCAGTTTTTGCAGGCGAAGCGCCGTATCCTCTATGCTTTTCACCCGATTATGCACATAGTAAACCTGACCGTTTCGCCGAAGCTCTCTGGAAATGGCCTCCCGAATGGTGCCCTCCTCCTCTTCCATTACATAGGTTTGGATGGGAAGTCTGTCCATGGGAGCTTCCTCCAGTATGGAAAGGTCTCGAATACCCACCAAAGACATGTGGAGAGTTCTGGGAATAGGGGTTGCGGAAAGGGTAAGCACATCCACATTTTCCTTTAAGGACTTGATGCGCTCCTTATGCTGTACCCCGAAGCGCTGTTCCTCATCCACCACCAGAAGCCCCAGATTTTTAAAATGCACATCCTTGGAAAGTAATCTGTGAGTTCCTACTAAGATATCAATTCGTCCGCTGGCAAGCTGTTCCAGGGTCTTATGGACTTCCTTTTGACTCTGAAAACGGGAAAGAATTCCCACTTCCACCGGAAAGCCCTTCATTCTCTCCACAAAGCCATTGTAGATTTGCTGGGCCAAAATGGTGGTGGGGCAAAGGTAGGCCACCTGCTTGGAGTCCTGCACCGCCTTAAAGGCTGCCCTAAGCGCTATTTCTGTCTTTCCGTAGCCCACATCCCCACAAACCAGCCGGTCCATGATTTTCTCACTTTCCATGTCTTCCTTGGTGGCTTCAATAGCCAGAAGCTGATCTCCGGTTTCCTCGTAGGGAAAGGCCTCCTCAAATTCTCTTTGCCAAACCGTATCCTTTCCAAAGGGGTAGCCTCTCTCTTCCTGCCTCTTGGCATAGAGAGCCAAAAGCTCCTTGGCGATTTCCCGCACCGCCCCCTTAACCTTGGACTTGGTTTTCTGCCATTCTGAACCGTTTAGGCGATTTAATTTAGGAGCCTTCGCCTCCTTTCCGGCATATTTCTCAATACCGTCCAATTTATTTACCGGCAAATACAGATTCCCCCCGTCTCCGTAGAGAATCTTTAAATAGTCCTTGCTGACGCCATCCGTTACGATTCGCTCAATGCCCTCATAAATGCCGATACCGTGGCTTTCATGCACTACATAGTCTCCCTTATGGAGCTCCGTCAAAGAACCGATATGGAGACTTTCCACCTGCTTTTTCTTCCGACGTTTTCTTCCTGCAAGGCTTTGCCCATATAGGTCCTGCTCCGTCATTACCAGAAGCTTTTCCTTAGGCAAATAAAAGCCCTTTCGAAGATACCGGGGCAATACCCTTATGCTTCCCGCATTTTCCGTGTCCTCTCCCTCTTCCCTGTCTTCGGAAAGTCTATCCGGACAATAGGCGGAAAGCCCCTCCTTTCTTAACTCTTCCGCCAGACGGGAGGCTCTGCTTTGAGAAGGAGAATACAAAGAGATCCGAACCTTCTCCTTCTTATATTTTTCCATATCCCCCTTAAACTGGGCAAACTGCTTACCGTAAAAGGGAATTTCTCTACATTCAACAGAAATGGATTTTAGCGGATTTTCAAAGACCTCCCCCCATTCGGAAAGTCCTCCAAGGCTTGAAAAGAAGAAGATGGGGCGGGAAGCACATTCCTCCATGAGAGTCCTCACAGAGAAAAGGTCTAATGGCCTTTGATCCTTCTCCTGATTTGCCTCCGTTTTTTCCGCTTCAGCCCTTTGGGAAAAGTAGGCGATAAATTCCTCCTCTACCCTTTTTCCCTCTTCTAAAACTCTCACCGGCTCATCCACAATCACCAGACAATCCTTAGGAAGATAATCTAAAAGAGAAAAAGCCTTTAAGGAAGAGGGCTTTCCCTGCTCGGACACCGGGTAAATATTGGCTTCCTCCACCTGTTCCAAAGAACGCTGGCTTTCCAAAGAAAAATACCGAAGGCTGTCCACCTCATCATCAAAAAATTCTATTCTAAGGGGCTCCTCCATTTGGTTGGAAAAGACATCCAGGATTCCTCCCCTAAGGGAATACTCTCCTCTGCTCTCCACCTGGTCCACCCTCTGATATCCAAGGGAATGAAGACTTTCTTGCAAACTCTCCAGAGAAAGAGTCTGTCCCAGATGCACCGTAAACACTGCCTGACGGAAGGCATTTTTTCCCTCCAACTTTTCCAGCATTGCCGGAAGAGTAGTCACAAGCACTCCCTCTTCCTCCTCCACCAGCTGCCTAAGGCACTCACTTCGCTCTCTACTGATATAGTTTCCTCTGGTATCTGCCTTATAAAAAAGGTAGTCCTTCGCCGGAAAAAGCAGGCAATTCTCCGCAAAGATTTTACCGTCCTGAAGAATTTCCTTTGCCCGCTCCTCCGTCTTACAAAGGTAAAGAATCCATTTTCCCCTAAAGCCAAGAGCCAAAAGGGACTTTAGGGAGTCGGAAATTCCCTCCACAAACAAGGGCTCTTTCTTTTCCAAAGCCTCCGTAAGTGCAAAAAAAATCCGGGTTTTACTCGCCGGATTTTTTGGTAGAAGAATGCCCTCCTCCGGCATTTTTTCCAGATTATGCATCAGCCTCTTCCTTTCCCTTCTTCTTTTGATTAAACTCGTTCATGGCCTGATCAATCCCCTTTTCCACGATGGCAATGCAGGCTTTTGCCGCTCTCTCATAGGCATCTTCCATCTCCGCCTGTTCTTCCTTGGAAAATGGAGAAAGCACATGGTGGGCAAGATCTTCCTTCTCTCCCTTGGCCCCCACCCCTAAACGGATTCTGGGAAACTCTTCACTATGCAGGTGGGCGATAATGTTTTTCAGCCCGTTATGCCCTCCGGCAGAACCCTTCTTCCGGATGCGAATGTCTCCGGGGGCAAAGGAAATCTCATCGGAGAGCACCAGAATCTGCTCCTTGGGAATCTTAAAATACTGAGCCAGAGGCACGATGGATTCCCCGGAAAGGTTCATATAGGTTAGGGGCTTTAAAAGAAGTACCTCTTCGCTGCCAATTCTGGTCTTGGTATAGGCACCACGAAATTTGGTGCTTTCCAAAGACAGGTTTCCCAGCTCCTTACAAAGCACATCAATCACTGCAAAACCGGCATTGTGTCTTGTGCCCACATATTTTTTCTCCGGATTCCCTAATCCTGCAATTAACCACATTTTCTTCCCTCTCTCTATTCTTAAGCTCGATTAAAGCACAAGGCGTATTATAGAGGGTTTTTCCAAACGAATCAAGGTGGAAGCCTCGTAGCGAAGAACTATAAGCGATATAGACCACGCTCTGATGCAGTATGGACCTGTAAGCGGGGCACGCTCCCGCTAACCTCGCCTCGTAGCGGATACTAAGCGAAAAACACAGTTTCTGTGTTTTTCGCAAGTACCGACGGGCTCAGATTGCCCCTTTTACAGGCCCATACTGCATCAATCGCTTCAGCTTTGGAATTCTTACAGTTCTTCACTGTTCTATGGTTCAGGGATTTGGAGCAGTTCCAAGTGGGACAAGGAAAAAAACAAGGACTATCTCAATAAATACTAACGCAAGCACAAGTATAAAATAGGCTAAAGTGACTTATCAGCCTATTTATGATATAATATATCTTAACAATAAAACGGATAAGGGGTAATAATATGGCAATTTCTTATAAACCATTATGGCACTTATTGGTAGAAAGAGAAATGAACAAAGAAGACTTAAAAGGAGCTGCAAACATAACAAGTAACATAGTTTCTAGAATGAGCAAAAACTCTTATGTGAACTTAGAATCATTAGAAAAGATTTGCCTGGCATTGGATTGCAGAATTGAAGATGTTATAGAAATTCATAGAAATGAGGTGGAATAAAATGAAGAAAATATTTTTTAGAAAGGAGGAAATAAAGTGAGTCAAGAAAATAAGATAAGTCAATCTTGCTGAGGTTCAATACAAAAAACCACTGGTACAGTGGAAGAAAAAGCAAATTGCCCCAAATGTCACAAAAGAGGAGAAAAGGTTAAGAATATAACTGTAAAGCATATGGTATCAGAAAACCTTATGGGAAAGGTTGTAGATGAAGAAACTTACTATTTATGTATGAATGAAGATTGTGATGTCGTGTATTATAACTTAAACAATGAAAGAGTTTTTTATAAGGAAGATGTAAAAGTTCCTATATGGTTTAAAAAGGATGCAAATCCCAAATATATATGCTATTGCAACCAAGTTACAGAGCAACAAATTATAAATGCTGTTTTAGATGATGGTGCAAAGAATATTAAAGATATTATTAGACTTACAGGGGCAATGAAAAATGGAAAGTGCGAAATTAACAATCCTTTGGGAAAATGCTGTAGTCCTTTTATTCAAGAAACCATCAATAAGGCATTAAAAAGCAAACAAAAGTTTGCGAAACATAATTTATAAAGTACGTCACAACAGTAATAAAATTAAAAATAATAAAAAACTATAGAATTAAAATTTTAACGGTTCAGATGTAAAAGTCTGGGCCGCTTTTTTATTTTTACCGGAAAGGAGGTCACCTATATGGTAAATGATGAAGTTAATAATAAGGCTATAAATATTGAGATAAAAGTGGCTCAGTATTCAGCAAAGGCTATTTTAAAAGCTATGAAAAAGATTATAGAAGATGCCGATGAAAAAAGCCAACCACTTGCAGATTATATTAGTGAAAAAAGAAAAACTAATTCAAGGAAACTTAAGGATATGGTAAAGAAAGGTAAGCTGGAAAATATTGATGAGCAAATCGAAAATAAATTCTATGCTTTTAAGGATTACGCATATAGGCGTAAAATAAATTGGGGGTTTGTTAGAGATAAAGATACAAGACTTTATATTAACAATACAAACTACACAAAAGAAATGAATAATGAAAACTGGAAAAGGCTAGAAGATTTATTTTAATGAGGTGTTAAATGATAGAAAACAATATTCCAAAAGTATTTATATCATATTCGTGGGAAAGCAAAGAACACTCTGATTGGGTTAAATCTCTAGCAGATAAATTGTTAGCAGATGGTATTGAAGCCATAATAGATAGCTATGATGTAAGTCCAGGGGATAGACTTCCAAAATTTATGGAAAGCTCGATAAGAGATAGTGATTATGTAATTATAATTTGCACTGAAGAGTATAAAAGGAAAGCTAATAATAGAGAAAAAGGTGTAGGTTATGAAAGTCATATAATATCTGCGGAACTCTACAATAATCACAATGATAGGAAGTTTATTCCAGTCATTAGACAAGGAGATTTTAATTCAGCTTTGCCTACTTACCTAGATGGAAAACTTGCAATAGATTTAAGAGGTAATCCATTTAATGAAGATTCATATAAGGATCTTATTGCATCAATATTTAAAGTTAAAAAGAAACCTAAAGTAGGTATAAGACCATATTATGTTGATGAATATGAACCAATAACAATTGAGGGAGACGATATAAAAATAGTGGGCATTATAACAAATGAAGTTACCTTGCCAAAAAATGATGGAACAAGAGGTTCTGCTTTGTATAGAATCCATTTTAGATTATCTAGCAAACCAACTAGCACATGGTCTGAATTGTTTTTAAGAAATTGGAATTACCCACCAAGTTTTACATCAATGCATAGACCTGGAATAGCTAGAGTTGAATCTGATAAAATCATTTTAGATGGAACAACAATCGAAGAGGTAAAACAATATCATAGAGATACCTTAATCTTGTGTGTAGAAAAAACAAATGAAGAAGAAAAACAATATAGAAGAAGAGAAGAACAATTAAAAAGAAAGAAGCAAGAAGAAATAGAAAATCATTATAGAAATATAGAAGATATTTCAAAAGACTTAAAATTTTAATTGTGACACTTTGAAAGGGATAGCAGAAATGATATCTCTTTTTTATTTTAACGAAAGACTAACTATTAATAGTCAAGCATAAGATTAAGATTTTTAGAATAAAATACGGAAACGTATTTTAGATAGATTAGTACATTGAAAACTGTATGACGAATAGAGCATCAGCGATGATGCTCTCAGAAAAGATTATGAGCTAATTTAACTTATAAAGGCTGATATGACGTATGGGTTATTTCCATCCGAAAGATGGTTCTGACAAGCTTTTTAATCACATGGCTTATTGCGACATAATGAGATTCTTATAGTCCTTCATTGCTCTTGTGCTCAGTAAGTGCGGTGGACTGGATTGCCCCTTTTACAGGCCTATACTGGATCAATCGCTTTAGCTTTGGGATTCTTATAGTCCTTCACTGCCTCAGAGCTTAGAACGCTCCCATACTTTACATATCTCCTTACCAACTTTGCTAATACTATCATTTGTTTTCATTGTTAAAGCGGTTCTACTGCAATATTTGCAGCCTCGAATACTTCTTTTACCTTATCAAAATCACTGCTCATAAGGTTAGCTTTTTTTAGATTTGGAAATTGCTGTAGTTCTTCCAAAGTGATTTCATTTAGGTCAAAACTGTCGTCTTCTCCATCCCACTGGGGAATAATGTTCATGTACACATCATTCCCGCCGTCCATGTAGAGCATTTCCACATAGGGGGCAAAGTTCTTTGGAATTTCCATTTCCTTAAAGAAATTCATCGCAGGTTCTATAATGGCATCACTGTCCGTATCGATATTTTTGCCTTTATATTGGTCGGCAAAAGCATAGATATCAAATTCCGGCTTCAGCAAATGCAGGTCATACATCAAGACTTGAATAATCGCTAATTTGAAATTCAAAGTATCAAAATGGAGAATATCGCTTTCACTTTCTTTAGTAAAACTTGGCAAAGCCGACTCTTTGCCAGCAGTATTTTCTCTACTGGTCACAATCTTAGCCAGTTCAGCTTTAAGATAATTATTTTTATAGCTAAAAGCAGCCGTCAAAGGGATTATAAAAACAGGTAAGAACACAATGATTCCTGTAAGTGCAAGACCTTGAGAGTGATTTCCCGTATGTCCGCCTTCCGAAATGCGATTCAAAAAGTCTGCTACCCTAGTGAAGATTTCTCCTCCTACAACGAATAGCAAAATGAACTCTAAAGTCAATAAGCCCAAAATGATAATCATCATTCTCTTTGCAGCCTTATCACATATTTCTATTTTGCTTTCTATGCTGATGGATTCAGCACCGGATATATTGGAAAACCACTTTTCTGCTCTTTCCTCTCTCGTCATAATGAATCTCCTGTGCAAATATAACTTCCCTCTAATTTTGCAACAGTATTATACAAAATTCACTTTATTTTCTCTATAGCAAAACTCTCCCATCATTTACAAATAGCATCCGACAAGTTAAAGCAACTAATGCAATATAGATCTGTAAAGGGGCAATCTGACCCATCGATACTTGCCGGATGCGAAAGACTCAGAATTAGTGAAGGACTGTAAAAACCAACAAGTTTCAGCGACTGATGCAGCATATCCCTGTAAAAGGGGCAATCTGAGCCCGTCGGTACTTGCGAAAAACACAGAAACTGTGTTTTTCGCTTAGTATCCGCTACGAGGCGAGGTTAGCGAGAGCGTGCCCCACTTACAGGTCTATATGGCATCAGAGCGAATATCTATAATGTATAGCCTTTCACTACGACAAACTAGGTTGTAAAGAGCGCCCCCAATACAGGTCTATACTACAACAGCGCCGGCAACTTTATTCTTCACCGCCTTCTTTTTCTTTTCTGCGAAAATCAGCACTCTATCCAAAATGCCTAAAAGTGAGGGCATGAGGAAGATTACGAAGAAGAGAGAACATACGGCGCCTCTTCCGATCAATTTTCCCAGCTGACCAATGGCCGGAACGGAGGAGATAAAGGAAATCACATAGCCTACTACCGCCAAGATGGTTCCGGAAACGAATAGGGAGGATAGGCTCTTTTCAATGGAAGCGATAATGGCTTCCTTTCTGCTCTTTTTCTCTCTTTCCTCCTTGAAGTGATCCAAGGTCAAGATGGCGTAGTCCACCGTTGCGCCCAGCTGAATACTGGACACGATAACATAGCCGATAAAAATCATATTGGTGCCTTCCAGGAAGGAGAAGGACATATTGCTCATAATGGCCAGTTCGATAGGAATCATTGCCACTACGGCAAAGACTACCGACTTGAAGGAAAGCATTACCACCAGGAAGATGATAATCATGGACAGGGTATTTACCTTAGCATTATCTGTGCGAAGGATATTTTCCATATCCATGGTGGCAGTGGTATCTCCCACCAGATAGCTGTCCTCTCCGGTGTAAACCTTTAAAATCTGTCGAATGGTGTTTACCGCCTTATAGGATTCCTGACTTTCTCCGGGAAGGTTTAAGGTAATGACCATTCTGCTGTAGCCGTCTTTTCTGACTAAATCCAAGGAGGACTTCGGTACCATAAACTCCGGTACTCCCTCCGGTAATAATGAACTTAAGGACTGCACATTTTCCACATAGGGTAGGGAAGTTAAAAGATTTCCCAAGGCCTTCTCTCTATCATTTCTTCCCTCCGGATAAAGGGCAATCAAGAGATTTTCTTCTCCGAAAACCCCATTAATTTCTTCTTCCATTTCGGAAATTTTCGTGCCTTCTCCCTTTACCACCGCACCGTTACTGAAGCGGAAGTCATTCATCCCCTGCATGATATTCAAGGGATAAACCAAAAGAATGGTCAGTATCAGTACAAGGGGGCTCAGCCTATAGGCAAGCTTTGCCAAGGGCTTAAAGGAGGGAACAAAGGGCTTGTGTCTGGTCTTTTCCACAAAATTCCACATCCGAAGCAAAAGAGCCGGCATAAAGAAAATAACTGTTAAAAGGCTAAATACCACACCCTTTGCCAGCACGATTCCCATATCCTTACCGATGCCGAAGCTCATGGCACAGAGAGCCAGAAAGCCTCCCACGGTGGTCAGAGAAGATGCCAGAATTGTGCTTAAGGATTTTCCTACCGCATAGGACAGGGCCTTTTCCTTATCCATGCCTTTTTCAAGACCTGTTTCAAAGGAGTGAAGCAGGAAGATGGCATAATCCATGGATACTGCGATCTGCAAAATTGCCGCAACGTTATTGGTGATAAAGGACACCTTTCCTAAGAAAACATTGGTTCCCCGGTTTAGTCCCACCGCCAGGAGAATGGTAATCAGGAATAAGAAGGGCTCTCCGTAGGAATTGGTCATTATAATCAGAATCAGGAAAATAAAGCCAAGTCCCAGGCCTAAAATCAAGCCCATTTGGCTGCTTACCTGTTCCTCCACCGTCTTACTTTGTACGGCAAGGCCTGCATACACCGCCTTGTCTCCCAAAAGGCTTTCGATTTCCCTAAGGGTCTTCTTTGTTTGTACGTCACTGTCTCCATTTACAAAGACTACATGAAATAAGGCGTTTCCGTCCTTATAATCTAAATCCTTTTCCTTCTCCTTTTCTTCCATAAATTCAGGAGCATAGGCACTTTTGGAGCCTGTGGAAAAGCTTACCCGGTCTACGCCGGAAATATGCTCAATCTGTTCCTTATAAGAGAGGGCTTCTCCCATGGAAACATCCTTCAGCATGATTCTTGCCGTTCCGGGATAGCCGAAGCTGTCCTCCATTTTCTGAATTCCCTGCTGAGTAAGGGAGGACTCCGGAAGATACTTACTTAAGTCGTAATTTACCTGTACAAAGAGGCAAAGAATCAGGGAAATGCCTAAGAGTCCCCAGAAAACTCGACTGATTTTTTCTCTATATTTAACAATAAAATCTGCACATTTTTCGCTTATACTCATTTACTTCCCTCCTTTGAAAATAGAGGTGATTCCTTTCCATACCTTGTTTGCCACTTGTCTCAGTCTATCCCAGAGGCTAGGCTCTTTCGTTTCTTTAGTCTTTACCGTTTCTTCCTTTACCTCTTTGATTTCTTCGGTACGTAAGGTCACAGCCACATCCACAATATTGTCATTTTCGGAAGGCATTAAGGACTCAATGGGTCTGTTAGGATCAATTTCCAAAACACTGGACTTTTCCCCTACATTTTCATCCCACTTCTTCTCCACAAGGGCTTCCAACTCTCCCTTGGCATTACGAACAGCTCCGGTAGAATCCAAAACAGCCTCTCCGTTTTTCAGCATTTTCTCGGTAGCATTTAAATTATTTTCAATGGAAGTATAGGCCTCCTCTCTCTTTCCTCGAAGGTAAGCATCCTGCTCTTGCAGGGTTCCTCGTAAATCCTCCATGGTTTTCTGACTGTTCTCCAAAAGCGTGTTTAAGTTCCTGCCGGTTTCCTCTCCCTTCTCCGCATAGCTTTTCAGGGTTTCCTGCAATCTCTTCACATCTTCAATGTTGTCTTCCAAAACGGAAAGACTCTCTTTAGAGTTTGTCAGTCCGGAATGGGCATTGGAGGAAAATTCCTTTAAGGCAGGACTTAGCTTTTCCATTGCAAGCTTCTGCATCTCCGCCTCTGTACCGACCTCCTCTGCCTGCATAGAAATATATTCCTGCACCAGAGCCATAATCTGATCCTTCAAAGGAGAGCCCTCCAGCTTAGCCGATAAATTCGCTAAGCTGTTCTGTACGGATCCCTGCTTTTTTGCGGAAAGTAAGGCTTCCACCTGACTAAGACTCTGCTGTGCCTTATCAATCTCTGTCTGACCGGGTACATCTCCCCGAAGGGCTACCAAAGAATCCTCCAACTCAAGCATGGCATTTTGCAAACGATTCATATTGCTCTGGCTTTCGCTGATATTGTTCTTGGTATCCCGACTCAGTCCGTTGAAATCCTCCACATTTTCCGTAAGAGGGCTAATGCTGCTATTCACAGTCTCCATATCCTGATAGATTTGGTCTCTATTGTTTTGATAAGCTCTTCCCTCTTCCTGTGTCTTCCGAAGTAGAGCTTCACTGTTGTTAATGTTTTTCTGCATCGCTTCCACGGATTTCTGAGAGGCATCCAAGGAATCCAAAAGGCTGTTTCCGGCGTCCTTCAGGGCGCGGTAGGAGTCCTCCGACTCTTCCTTTGCCTCTCGTAAATCCGTAATTTTCTCCACCTGAGAGGAACGAAGGGGAGCCATCTGAAATTGTAAACCGGAAAAACTAAAGGAGTTGCTTCCCACCTCAATGGTAAAGTCGTCTTCCTCTCCGGGAAGGAGGACGAAAATCACTTCCTTCTTCTCTCCCAAGGATACCACCTGAGCCTTCTCTGCCTTTAGGGATAAAATGTCCTCTGCGCTAAAGCTACTTTTAGCCATCAGCACATAGTTTTTCGCTGCATAATCCTGGGCATTGGGATTCTTTTTAAACTGCACATGAATTTTCACCAAGCCCTTCTCTCCCGCAAGAGTTTCCGGCTGTACCTCCAAACCATTCAGCTCGTAGCGAATCTGAATACTCCAAGGCAAGAGACCGTAGGGTTCTGACGTTTCCCCCTCCAAAAAGAGAGAGTCTACATTTCCCTTGGACAGGTCTAAGGTATGCTGATTTCCATTGGACTCTACCGCTACACTGTTGCTAAGATTTTTTACATTTTCATAAGTTCCGTAATCTGTAAGACTGGAATAGCCCTTGGTTTCATACTCTCTTACCAAAGAGCCCTGCTTGAATTCTCCGGTGGGGCTTAATAAGGCATAGTAGTTCTCGTGATAGCGAGGTTTTTGCACCTCTGCCAAAGCCGAGATGGACAAGGCAAGGACCTGACTTAAACAAAGAGCAATACAAACTGCTCTTTTCCATTGCTTATTCCTTTCACTGCTCCTTTGCTTACCATTTCGAGTATTCTTCTGATTACCGTTTTGATTGCTTGCTATTGCTCTATTGTAAATTCTCTGATTTTTCATGCTTGTACCCTCCTTGTTCTATACGATTCCAATGCTACTTTTGTCTTTAAAGCACTTCTGCTTTCAAAACCTTTTCCCATACTGTTTTACTCATACTATTTCAATGCTTATTTCTTTGTTTTTCTCCTTTTTTTGCTATACTAAAAAGAAAGCCATGAGCAACAGTAGCTATCCTAAGCCTTTGGCAAAGGAAAAAAAACGGACAATATGGGACAAATGTGGTATAAAAATGAAAAAACACGAGTGTAGGGAAAGAACCCAAAGACAGTTGGCAGAAGCCTTGGAATTTTATTTACAAAAAAAGCCCCTGGAAAAGATTACCGTTCGGGAGCTGATTGAAAAGGTCGGCATCAATAGAAAGACCTTTTATTATTATTTTCCGGATATTTACGGACTTTTGGAATGGATGGTAACACAAGAAAGTCAAAGATTGATTTTTGAAATTCAGAATCAGGAGGACTATGAAAATTCCCTTGCCCTGGTTTTTGATTCCATTGAGAAGAACCGTCATTTTGTAAACTGTGTCTATGATTCCATGGGTAGGGATGCTTTGGTTCGTTTCTTAAATAAGGACTTCCGTAAAGTAATCTCCTGGGCCATGGAAAAAGGAATGGAGGATGTCTTGAAGAGGAATGGGGGAAAAATAGCGGAAGCTTCCAATCCCTTGGGCATCGAGCAGAAGTTTTTGGATACGCTGGTGGACAGCTATATCGCCAGTATTGCACAAATTCTACTCTTATATCTTCAAAAAAAGTCCCCCTTTAATAAGCAGGAATGTATTCGATTTATCTTGCGGTATCTGCAGTCCACTATGCCGGCGGCATTGGAGGAATTTGCACGATAAAAAGGGATTATAAAATCAAACCAGATGTTTTTTACTCAATATAGATCTGAATCAGGGCACGCTCCCGCTAGCTTCGCCTCTTTTTCCTAAAGAATATTCAGTAATGGAACGCATTCTATTTATTAATTTATTTATTATACCGATATTACTATAAATGAAATAGTATGCAAAACCGCATGAAATTATTTAAAAGAAAGGGAGATGGGTTAAGAGGTAAAACTATGACAGTAACTGAAATGGCGAATTATGCCCTTAAAAAACAGGATTATGAGAAAGCCACTTCTAAACAAGGCTCTTCCGATAGCGATGGGAATCAATCTATTTCCGACTTAGAACGATCCTATCGAAATGTAGAAGCTACCGGTGGAGACAGATGGTTATGTGGTTGGAACCCCGATGTGGAGCCGAAGCATATTGTACCTTTAAGTAAAGATATTGAAGATTTAGTGAAACACCAAATCAGAGAAAGATATTTAAAGGAACAGGGAGGTAGCTCCTTCGAGAAAGTCCATAGTTATAACGAAAAATACAAGGCCTATGCAAAGACCAGGAATGGCCCGGAAAGAATATCCGTTCTTTATACCATAGAGGAGTTAAAGTTTTCTGAAATGGATAAAATCATGGGATATATCAAAAGTAAGGTTCCGGGCTGGCATCACCCTAAGCCATATGATCCGGCTATTGTGCAGGAGTACATTAATCAGGAAGAAGGAAAAGACAATAAGGATATTAATATTTCCGTATAAAATGTAAGTTTTACGAGATAAAAGAAGAATCCCTAAAATCAAGCAGTAGATTTCATTTTCTGCTTGATTTTGGGGATTCTTTGGTACCTGCAAGAGCACTTCTCTCATCTCTATTTAAGTCTCTATTTTCGGAAGCATAATCCCTGCTGCCTTTTTATGTATTTCGATACTGCCCGCTTTATAGGCACCTCCGAATTCTCCGTCCAAGGTCCATTCCACCGGCTTTTCCCCCTGAAACTCCAAATAATGGGTTTTGAAAAAGCTCACATAAGGGTGATTCTCCGGGATATCTCCCCGAAGGAGGGTTCCTGCAATCTCTCCCAGCTCTCCGATATTTTTCGGAGAACGAATCAGTAAAACCTCAAATTCTCCGTCCGCCAAATCTATATTCATTTTCTCCTGAAGGTTCTGTCCCGGCAGACCAGAAAAGCCTGCCACGGAATAGGCATTGGAAACGGCGCCAAAAATATACTCTCCCTCTTCGGAAAAATTTTCAGCAGAGAATTTTAGCGGAATACTCTGGCTCATATTTTCCGGTAAGGTACGAAGGGATTCCAGCAAATATGCCAAATGCCCCAAATTGTTCTTTAATTCCTGGTCAGTTCCGTAGCTCACCTTGGTAAAGGCTCCAAAGGCCGCAATATAATTAAAATATTTTCCTTGAAGACTTCCTACATCATAATAAAAGCATTTTCCTTCCACCATAGCCCTCAGATTCTCCTGCAAATCCTTGGGAATTCCTAAAGAGTAGGCAAAATCATTGGTGGAACCGCAGGGAATATAGCCCATGGGAATATCCAACTTCTCTTTCAGAATGGCATTCATAAGATAATGCAGCGTTCCGTCTCCACCGGCACAGACCAGCAAATCATAATCCTTCCCCAACTTTTTTACCAGCTCTTCCGTTCGTAAGTCCCTATGCTTGGGAAGAATAGGAAAAACCGTTACGATACAACCTAATAAGGAAAGACCTTCTACCACCTGATAGCAAAGCTCCTTTCCCTTCCCCTGTCCACTCTGTGCGTTCATTAAAAGCAATACTTTTTTCATGGTTTACCCTCTTAGTTGATGCGGTACATGTTTTTTACTATTAAAAAAGAGGAATCCATCCGCTTGGATATTCTTCCTCTCTTCCTTCTTTTATTATGCGGTCTTCTTAGCCGCAGGACCTAAGTCCTTCATCTTCTGTTCTAAGCGTGCTTCCTTCTCTTTCGCTTTAGCCTGGAAGTCCTTAAAGGTATTCTCTTCTACAACACCTACGAAAACTTCCTGATAATCCGGGCTACCCTTTTCCTGAATCCGCAACACATAACAATCGGAAAGTCCATAAAGTGTTCCCTCTTCTTCAGCATTTCGGAACTCTTCCTCGGGAATAAAGCTAAACTGCTCTCCGTCCTTTACGGTCTTCTTCCATAAACGATTGCGAACACCCTTGTCCTCATCCTGTAGGTAGGTGTTCTTGTAAGCAACAACCTCTACTTCTCCCTTACCGGATACGGAGAATACCGGATTCTCATGGACAATGTAAGCTACTCTGGCAGACTTGCTGACAGGATCGTTTACCTTTCCTTCCACATATTCCACATGAAGCTGTAACTGCTCCTTCGCAAAAGCCGAGAAGGAAAAAAATAAAACGCCAAGAAGGCATATCATTAATAATGAAACTCTTTTTAACATAGAGAACTTACCCCTCACAATGAAAAATAAAGCCGGTATCTCACCGGCTTTATCAGTATATCCGTTTTTCGTTATCATGACAATCCACGGGGAAAAAGATACAGAGTTTTGTAAAACTTTCGTAAGAACTTAGAATTTTGAAATGTTCTTCACGAATTCAAGAGATTCTAATTCTTGAATCGTCCATTATACCTTAAGCTTTTTGAGTCCCAAGAGGCATGGATATATTTCTGTTCTGTAAAAGAAGGAACAGAGAGTATCCAATGAAATTTGCCAAAGTATACAAGACTAAATCATTAACATCCACCACAAAAATCGGGGAATGGAATAGGATATTCAAAAGAAGCTGAATACATTCAATACCAAATCCAATCAATACCGCATAGAGAAGTACCTTCTTTTTCTCCTTCACTACGGAAAAGAGAAGTCCCGGTAAGGGAAGAAATGATACTACAATTATAAGATTGGATAGCATGTTGTATCTCAAAAACAAGAACGGATTCAACTCAATATCCTGAAGGATCTGCGGGATGGATAAATCCCTATGGCTTATGCTATGAGGAATGAGATAAATCAACACAAGCAATGCCATATAGTTAATCAATCCCCAGCGATGCCCGTAGCTATACTTTCTCTTTGAAGAAATAAAGTAAATCAGTCCAAGTGCAAAAGCTAAAATAAGCACTCTACTATAAGGATACTGAAAAAGGAAACTAATCATAAGAATCACCCCTTTCAAATTTGTGGAAATAGATTGGAGATGTCCTTCCTTCCAAAATATAATCCAAACTTTCAATGCCTTCTCAATGAAGATAATTGTCCGCCGTACTTTTCACCCGTATGCTATTGTCTATTGTGATAGGTTTTAGCACTTAACTAAAAAAATTGCAATATAATTAAGCTTTCTAAAATATTAAATCTTTATTGACCTAAATCTCCAAGAAAAGTCACTTAATGAAAATGTTTCTACTAAAAGAAAAAATGAGGGAACCCTGTCCCTCATCTTTTTTCATTTTATTCTATTTTTTATATTTGCTATTACTCCAACACTATCTTCATAAAGCTCTTCTTCCCCTTCTGGAGCAAGGGTTCATTCTCCAGTTCGGAAAGGGATAGCTGTCTTCCGATATCCGTAATCTTCTCTCCGGCAAAGCTTACGCCGCCCTGCTGCACATTTCTTCTGGCTTCTCCCTTGGATGGTGCCAAACCGCTCACAACCAAAAGGTTCAAAATGTCGATTCCCTCTGGATACTCTGCCTTCTTTAGGACGCACTTCGGGGTATTTGCAGAATTTCCGCCCCCTGCAAATAAGGACTTGGCTGCTTCCTCCGCCTTCTTAGCTTCCTCCGCACCATGTACCAGCTCTGTCAAATGGTAAGCCAAGATTTCCTTAGCTTTATTCAGCTCTGCTCCTTCCCAGGCATCCATCTTCTTGATTTCTTCCATCGGAATGAAGGTCAGGAGGCGAAGACATTTTCCCACATCCGCATCATCCACATTTCTCCAATACTGGTAGAAGTCGTAAGGACTGGTCTTTGCTGCATCCAGCCAAACCGCACCGCTGGCGGTCTTTCCCATCTTCTTTCCTTCCTTATTGGTGAGAAGGGTGATGGTCATAGCATGGGCATCCTTCCCCAGCTTCTTACGAATCAGCTCTGTTCCTGCCAGCATATTGGACCACTGGTCATCTCCGCCGAACTCCATGTTACAGCCGTAGTCCTCATAGAGACGATAGAAATCGTAGCCCTGCATCAGCATATAAGAAAACTCGAAGAAGGAAAGTCCCTGAGCAAGACGGTTCACATAGCATCTGGCTCTCAGCATTTCATTTACGGAAAAATGAGGACCTACCTCTCGCAAGAACTCCATAAAGTTCATATCTCTAAGCCAGTCCGCATTGTTTACCATTAATGCCTTCCCCTCGGAGAAGTCAATGAAACGGCTCATCTGCTTCTTAAAGCAGGCACAGTTATGGTCAATCATTTCGGTGGTCATCATTTGCCGCATATCGGAACGACCGGAAGGATCTCCGATCATACCGGTTCCGCCTCCCACTAAGGCGATAGGCTTATTGCCTGCTGCCTGCAAACGCTTCATCAGGCACAGCGCCATAAAGTGCCCTACATGAAGAGAATCCGCAGTGGGGTCGAAGCCAATATAAAAGATTGCCTTTCCTTCATTGACCATTTTTCGGATTTCTTCTTCATTTGTAACCTGGGCAATCAATCCTCTCTCTTGTAATTCTTCGTAAACTCCCATACTGCTTCCTTCCTTTTCTCATCATTGACTGAGCAGGATCTGTCTTTCTTTCAAAAGAAAAATCCTGCCTGATTTTACATCTCTCTCACGGCGCGGAGTATCTCGTTCTTAAGGAATATCCCGGCAATAGTGTGTGGTATCTCACTTGCTTTCATTCCCTCAAAAATCAAACTGCTCTTGTCGTGCTGTATTAATATTTGGTCTGCTGCTCGTACTCGTAGACATTGGAAATCAAACGAACCGTATCCTCCCAGCCGATACAGGGGTCAGTAATGGACTTTCCGAAGATATGTTCCTCCACCTTGCAAGCCCCTTCCACAAGATAGGACTCCACCATCAGTCCCTTCACAAAGTTGGCCAGCTCCTGGGAATACTTTCTGGAATGCATGATTTCCTGAGCAATACGAAGCTGCTCTCTATGCTTCTTTCCGGAATTACAATGGTTGGTATCCACTACCGCAGCAGGGTTCACCAGATTCCGCTCCTCATAAAGAGAATGTAAAAGCTTTAAGTCTTCATAGTGGTAGTTCTGCACCATTTCCCCGTGCTTATTCTGTAAGCCTCGCATAATGGCATGGGTATAGGGATTTCCGGAGGACTTTACTTCCCATTCCCGGAAAATGAATTCATGGCCATGCTGTCCTGCATAAATGGAGTTTAACATTACTCCTAAGTCTCCTGAGGTGGGATTCTTCATGCCGCAGGGAACATCCACCCCGGAAGCCACCAAACGGTGCTGCTGGTTTTCTACCGAACGGGCTCCCACCGCAATGTAGGACAGCATATCGGACAGGTAGGACAGGTTATCCGGATAAAGCATCTCATCTGCGGTACTGAAGCCTGTTTCCTCCAAAACTCGCATGTGGAGCTTTCGAATGGCAAAAATCCCTTCAATCAGATTGGCGCGCTTTTCCGGATCCGGCTGATGGAGCATACCCTTGTAGCCTTCTCCTGTTGTTCTCGGTTTATTGGTATAGATACGGGGAACAATTAAAATCTTGTCCTCCACCTCTTTGGCAATTTCTTTAAGCTTGTGGCAATACTCCAGTACAGGATCCTCATGGTCTGCGGAACAGGGCCCGATCACCAGCAAAAACTTGTGACTTTCTCCTGTGAAAATCGCCTTAATCTCTTCGTCCCTTTTCGCTTTCTGAGCAATCAGCTCGGAAGACAACGGATACTGTTCCTTTACCTCTGATGCGGAGGGTAACTTATGAATGAATTCTAATCCCATACTTTCTCCTTTCTTTTCTGCTAAAGTATAAAGGAAGTTGAAAAAAAGTGCAAGAAAAGAGGATGCCCGGAACAGGCATCCTCTTTAGGCTATAGCAAATAGAATAACTATCTCTTTACAGGGCACTCTCCTTAAAATTTCCGATTTAGGCAAGACCTTTTACAGGGCGTCATCAATAACTTTCTTTAAGGTATCCGCAGAAGCCTGTAATGCTTCTTTCTCCTCCGGACTTAATTCAATGGATACTACCCTTTCCACGCCCCCTCTTCCCACAATAGCCGGAACAGAAAGAGACACATCATGAATGTCGTATTCTCCGTGCTGCATACTGGAAACCGGCAGGATGGATTTCTCATCTCGAATAATGGCTTCACAGATTCTGCGAACGGACATAGCAATACCGTAGTAGGTAGCCTTCTTCTTTTCAATAATTTCGTAGGCGCTGTTTTTTACATTTTCCGCAATGCGTCTCATGGACTCGTCATGCTCAATGTGCCCTCTAAGCTCACAGAAATCATTCAAGGGGATACCGGATACATTGGCACTGCTCCAAGCGGCAATCTCGCTGTCTCCGTGCTCTCCGATAATGAAGGCATGCACGGAACGGTTATCAATGGAAAGGTGCTCTCCCAGAAGATATTTCAGTCTTGCGGTGTCCAATACGGTTCCGGAGCCGAATACCCGATTCTCCGGGAAGCCGCTAAGCTTTACCGCCGCATAAGTTAAAATATCCACAGGATTGGCTACAATCAGAAGGATTCCTTTATAATTTCTCTTGGCAATCTCCGGAATAATGGTCTTGAAAATTCCCACATTCTTCTTCACCAGATCCAAACGGGTTTCTCCCGGTTTCTGTCCTGCTCCTGCCGTAATCACCAGGATGGAGCAATCCATCAAATCGTCATAGTCTCCGGCATAAATCTTCATAGGCTTTGCAAAGGGAAGTCCGTGACTGATATCCAGTGCTTCTCCCTCCGCCTTCGCTCTGTCCGCATCGTTTAAAACCATTTCGGAAAACAGTCCGCTTTGCATTAAGGCAAAGGCAGAGCTTGCTCCTACGAATCCACAGCCGATAACCCCTACTTTTCTCTCTTGAATATTCATTTTGCATCCTTTCCGGGAATTCTTCCCCCACTCCTTAAAAGCTTTGGACAAGAGTAGTATAGACTAACTCCTAGTTGTTTTCTAGGAGTTTTTGAATTTTATACATACTTTCCCTTACTATTTCGACCATATTCAAAGTTTCTTTACTCCGTATTACTTGTCTTTAAACCTCTTTGCCCATAAAAGGGGCTGTGAAAATCAAAATAAGAAATAGATTTTCGGCAATATTGCTTAGAAAACTGTTTTGATTTTTTTACAGCCCCTTTTACCGAAGCTCCTCCTCTTCCAAAAGTCTCCGTTTCTTTTCCAGATACTCCGGAAAACGCTCCAAATAAGAATGCATATCCTTTCCATTGTCCGTTCTTTCGATTCGGCCTTTCGGAAAGAGAATCTTACTGGAAGCTCCTGCCCCGATTCCTAAAACACTATGCTTTTCTTCCATCATAAAAATGTTGTAAAGGCACTCCTTCCCTTCCTTGGCAAAACCGATATTTTCCAGATTTCCCGCCATGTTTTTCTGGCGATAAAGATAGTAGGGCTGTAAATCCAATTTCTCCGCCGTATCCATACTGCAAAGCATCATCCACTCGATTTCTCTTCTCTCCTGTCGCTTCTTTAAGGAAGGCAGATAGGGAATGGAAAACTCTCTATCCAAGGAAAAGCTTTCCGCCTCTCCTCCTGCCTGATAGATTTCTCGAAAATGATTTTCCTCCGCCTTTAGTCTGGCGGCCCGCTTCACCGCCAAGGAATGTACCGTCAAGCTATCCGGCGCCAGGCGCAGGATTTCGGAAAGGCTTTCCTCCACCTGCTGCAAATGCTCTCCCGGCAGACCTAAGATTAAGTCCATGTTAATGTTGTCAAAACCTAATTCCCTTGCCAGAGAATATTTTTCCTTCACCTCTTCCACGGAATGTTTTCTTCCGATAATGTCTAAACTTTTCTGATGGAAGCTTTGGGGGTTAATGGAAATTCTATCTACAGAGAAATCCTGTAGAAGCTTTAGCTTTTCCCGATTAATGGAATCCGGTCTTCCGGCCTCCACCGTATATTCTATGGCGCCCTTTCCTTTGGAAAAGCAGTGCTTATCCACTAAGGAAAGCAGGATTTCCAGATCCTTTTCCCCTAGGGCTGTTGGGGTTCCGCCACCGATATAAATGCTTTGCAGCTGCTTTCCTCTTTTCTCCCCCATTTCTCGCAGCACAAAAAGCATTTCCTCCTCTAAAAGAGAAAGGTATTTCGGCATCCTTTCGGAAAAACTTCCCATAGGCATGGAAAGGAAGGAGCAGTAGGCACAACGGGTAGGACAAAAGGGAATATTGATATAAAGACTGTAACCTTCGGAAATGTTTTTTCCGTAAGCCTTTTCCGCCCTTTGTAAAATATCTTCCTCCTGTAGGGAAATTTTATATAAAAGCTCCGCCTTCTCTCCCTCCAAACGATACTCTTCTTTTAGAGCAGGGAACAAAATTTCGGGACTCTGTCCCTTTTCTTCCCGCATTTTCCGGCAAAGCCCTACAGGACGAATGCCGGTTAAGTCTCCCCAAGGCAGGCTTCTTCCGCTTTGTTTTTCCAAAATATCATAAAGATAGGCCTTTAAAATGGACTTATTCTTTCCCCTATCTCCGGTAAAGCTAAGCTCTTCTCCGGTGATTTCCAGAGAAAAGAGGAACAGAGAAGGGTCGAGAATCCCCTCCTCTGTTAAAATGCGATTTTTCTTTTCTTCCGGCTTATGCTTTAAGCTCTTTTTATTTACCTCTGTGGGCTGTCCCACTTCCTTCGCCCGCTTAAAGGCATTCTTCTCCTCCTGTGTGGTTTCCATCAGGCGAATCCCCTGACTGCTATGAATCTGGAAATCTTCCCCGGGGTAAAATGCCTTACAGAGCTCCCGAATGTCCGCTTCAAAAGGAAGCACCTTATCTCCTAAAAATAATCGAATCACAAAATCCTCTTTTACATACTATATAAAATCTAACTGAGAAATCTCTGAAAACTCTTGATGAATATACACTATAGAATTTGCTCTATAGAATTTACTCTATAGGATTTACTCTATAGGATTTACTCTACAAAATTCAGCCTACAGAATTCACCCTACAAAATTTTTAATTAAAAGTCTTCTTTACATTGCTGTCCAAAAGCTTGTTAAAGCCTACCCAACCGTTGGCTTCCTTGGCCTTTCCGGACTTTTCTCCCTGCTCGATAAACTCCCGCATGGTTTCCAGCTTGGCATCCGTATTGTCCGCAAAGGAAAGGAGTAAAGCCTCCATGGTAGCCGGCTTCTTGGGAGAACCGTATTCCAATTCCCCATGATGGGACAGGATACAGTGTAAAAACTCTGTCTTTACATTCTCCGGAAAATCGGGAATTTCCTGCATCCTTTCCGAAAGCATGGTGTATCCGATTAAGATGTGCCCTAAAAGCTGTCCCTCATCGGAATAATCATTTTTCGGAAAAGGAGTAAGCTCCTTGGTCTTTCCGATGTCATGGCAAAGAGCCGCGCTTAACAAAATGTCTCTATTGATATCCCCATAGTGTCTTGCATAAAAGTCGCAAAGCTTGGCAACAGACAGGGTATGCTCCAAAAGCCCCCCCACATAGCCGTGATGCACGGATTTGGCCGCAGAATGGAAGGAAAAGCATTTGTAAAATTCCTTGTCCTCCACAAAAAGCTTCTGTAACAGCTTCTGCAAATATGGGTTTTGTACGGTCTTAATCAGGGCAAAGAGCTCCTTCCCCATTTCCTCCCGGTCATGCTTACTGACCGGTAAAAAATCCTCCGCCGCATAGGTTCCCTCGGAAGCCACCGACAGGCGCTGAATACTCAGCTGATTTACCCCGTTGTAAATGCTGACATTTCCCTCTACGTACACATAGTCCATGGGAGAAAAGTCCGATATCCCCGGAGAATTGGGTTCCCATACCTTGGCATCAATGGTGCCGGTTCTGTCTTGCAAGCAGACATTTAAGTATTCCTTTCCGTTTTTTGTCACCGCTGCATTCTTGGTTTTCACAAGATACACATTATTCACCCGAAGCCCATCTCGGAAATTCTCAATAAAGCGATTTGGGTTAGGAACTCGTTCCATATTTTTTCCTTCCTACCTTGCCTGTATAGGGCAAGAAAGCACTAACTCTACATACTCTTTACCATTATAACGGAGAAGTTCCACGGGAACAACCGCTCCTTCCGCCTGTTCCTGCAAAGTATCCTGAAAAGCCTTGCCGGTGTCAACGCTCTTTCCGTTCAATTTTATGATAATATCCCCGGGGAGAATTCCAACAGAGTAGGCGGGACTGTCTTCCACCACCTCCGTGACATAAACCCCTTCCGGAATTCCCAGCTCCTTCATGGTCTTGGAACTGTTTTGAATCTTTACGCCGAAATAGGGAAGAATTCCTCCATTACTGAGTCGTTCCAGACTTTCTAAAGCATCAGATATTCCGATAATCTGTCTTCCTGCTTTTCTATCCTCTGCCTCCGTGTAGAAGCCTACCCATTCCCCCTTTGTGTTTAAAACAAAGGCTGTGCTGTTTTCTTCTCCGGAGAACTGCATCTTGATTTCTTCCCAAACCCTGTCCTCCGAAGCCTTGTCATAGGACAAAACACCGATGGTGCTTAAAGCCGAGGAATAGGCCTGTCCCAAGGGGGAGCCTAAAAGCAGTACCGTGTCTCCCTTTTGCAGAAGTCTGGAATTCCCTCTGGGCATTTCCTGAATTTTCTCCCACTCCTTATCCGTTAGAGAAGAAAGTTCTACGGTAAGAACCACCCATCGATCCCTGCCGCTTTTCCCCCGAAGAGTGGCGGGAAGCTTTTTTTCCCGATTAAAGGTGACCTCGTATCCTGCCCCTGCCTTTGCCTCTCCCAAAAAGAGAATCACCGCCTCTTCTTTGGTCTTTTTTAAAATCACCCCGGTACAATGCTGGTTTGCTTCACTGAGAGAATCTTCTCCGGGAGTATGAATACTGACCTCTACCAAGGATTTTTCACCTTCGGAAATCAGCGTTTTGGCATTGGACATCAGGCTGTCATAGCTGGATACGGAGAAATCAAACTTTTGCAACTCTGACTGTACTACATCTTCAATCGCTTCGGTTTCCGCCGTGCTTTCCGATGCCGCCTCCGTACTTTCTTCCACCAGGGCAATGCTTTCCTTTGCTTGCTCGGCCTCCCCTTGGGAAAGGCGTTTTCCCAGAAAAAAGAAGGAAAAGGCTGCCGCTATACCAAAAAGTCCGCCGGAAAGCAGAATCAGTACCGCCTTCTTCAGCCTTTTTTTCCATTTTCCCTTAGGACCTACGATTTTCTCTCGAATAAAATGTTCTTCCATCTTGCGTTCCTCTAAAGCCCTGCTATCTTACTCTTCCACCCGTTCCATTGCGGGAAGTGAAAAACTGAATTCCGTCCCCACTCCTTCCGTGGAAACACAGTCAATGTTTTCCCCGTGGGCAGTGATAATACTTTTTACAATGGCCAGTCCCAGGCCGGTACCGGCTTTATCCTTTCCTCTGGAAATATCCGTCTTATAAAAACGTTCCCAAATCTTCCCCAAATCCTTCTTGGGTATTCCGATGCCCTGGTCCTTAATGCCCACCAGCACCTTCGTGCCTTTTTGCTCCGTCCGAATCTGAATCTCCGAATCCTCCTTGGAGAATTTTACCGCATTGTCCAAAAGATTGTAAAAGACCTGCTGAATCTTAGGATAATCCCCATTGACCATCTGTTTTTTCTCTGCAAACACCAGAGAAAATCCCAGCTTTTTCTTCTGACACTGCATTTCAAAGCTGGCACAAACTTCTCGAATCATCCGGTTTAAATCAAAATTGCTTCGGTTTAAAGAGCTTCCCTGATCCAGCTTGTTTAAGCTCAGCATGGACTGGGTCAGTTTACTCAGGCGCTCCGTCTCGGAAATCAGTCGAAGCAAATATTTTTCCTCCGCCTCCTTGGGGATGGTTCCATCCAACATAGCCTCCAAATAGCCCTTTATGGAGGTTAGGGGAGAGCGGAAGTCGTGGGAAACATTGGCAATAAACTGCCTTTGGTAGTCATCGGATTTTTGGATTTCCTCCGCCATGAAATTCAGAGTATCCGCAAGGTAGGACATTTCATCCCCTCCACCGACGGAAATCCGATACAAATATTCTCCTGCCGCATAGTGTACCGCCCCTGCCGTAATTTTCCCCAGGGGCTGATAAACCCAGAAGTAAAAAACGAAAAAGATAGAAAGAGACAGGACTGCCACAGCCAGAAAGCCTCTATAGAAAATGCTGAACAGCATTGCTTTTTCCTGCTCTATTCCCGCTACGGATTTATGTAAAATCAGGTAGGCAAGATTTTGGTAATTTCTCTGAATGGGAGCCTGGGCCAAGATATGCTCCTCAGGCAGTAAACCATGAAGATTGCCTCGGAAAGCAATTTTTCCACCGTTTTCCGTAGGATCAAAATCACTCACAGTCTTTCCGCTCAGATTGTCCTTCCCCTTATGCTGCAGAATTTTCCCGTCCTTATCCACCAAGGTCCATTCCACGTTACTTCTATGAATGTTACCTTCCATCTCCTTACTGAGTCTATCCAGAGAAAGGGCTCCGTTTTCCTCTTTGGAATAGAAGTTGGCAAGCCTGGTAGCCTCACTATAAAGCTCCTGTCCCTCTCTTTGGTATAGATTCTGCCCGATAGCCTTTTCTCCGTAAAAATAAAGGAAAAGAAAGCCAAAGAGAAAAAACAGCAGGTAGGTGATGATAAATTTGATAAATAATCGTTTTCCCAAATTCCCTCCTGCTTATTCTATCTATCCGACCTAAACTTATTCCTGCAATATCCATCCCGGCCTAAGCTTACCCTACGATTCCTGTAATATCCATCCCTGTCTAAGCTATGTTTTACGGTCTTTATCCTAATCTGAACTTGTAGCCGATGCCCCAAACCGTGGAAATCTCCCACTCTTCCACCTGGGGAAGCTTCTCCCGAAGCCTCTTGATATGCACATCTACTGTCCGGGAATCCCCGGCAAACTCATAGCCCCAAATGTGATCCAAGAGCTGCTCTCTGGTAAAAACCTGGTTGGGGGAGCTGGCTAAGAAATACAAAAGCTCCAGTTCTTTTGGGGGCATATCAATAGCCTTTCCTTTATAATGCACCGCATAATTACTTAGGTTAATTACCAAGTCTTCATAGGCGATGTATTTGCCCTTTCGTAAAAGGTCTTCTCCCCCTTCCTTTTCCTTTTCTTCCTCCAAAGGTGGCGAAAAGACATGCTGGCTTCTTCGTAAAACCGCCTTCACTCTGGCTACCAGCTCCTTGGTATCAAAGGGCTTTAGCATATAGTCGTCCGCTCCAAGCTCTAAGCCCAGCACCTTATCAAAGGTCTCTCCCTTTGCGGAAAGCATGATAATGGGCACATTGGAGCTTGTACGTATCCTTCTGCAAACCTCGTAGCCATCAATTCCCGGAAGCATCAGGTCCAAAATAATCAGTGCCACCGGCTCTTTTTCCAAACTTTTCAAGGCTTCTTCCCCGTCTTCACAGATTCGGGTATCGTAGCACTCCTTTTCCAGATATAGGGAAACCAGCTCTGCAATGGAGCTGTCATCATCCACAATCAAGATTTTTTGTTTCTCCGCCATGCTTCCTCCTTTCTACTATCTTCCAATATTCAATATTCTAAAATTTTCCAGACCTGCTCTTTTCTTCAATCTTTATAGGAACTTAAGCAGCTCCTGCTTTTTCTTCTTTCACCGGCTTTTTATTTCTTAAAGAAAGCAATGCTGACACCGTCAGAGCCTTCCCCATACTCTCCTAAACGGAAGGACTCGATATGTTTATTCTTTTTCAAGCATTCCTGTACCATCTTTCGAAGAGCTCCGGTACCTCTTCCATGAACGATTCGTACCTGAGGCAGTCTGGCCAAAAAGGCGTCATCCAAATATTTATTTAATTCCGGTAAGGCATCCGCCGTCATTTTTCCGATTAAATTAATTTCCGGAGAGATGCCAAGCACCTTTCCTCTTCCAATGGAAGCGACTTTCCCCTGATTCTTCTCCGGCTTTTCCTTTTCCTTATGCTGGATAAATTCCACATCCTTGGCAGACACCTTGGTGCGTAGCATTCCGGCAGTGACAGTGAACATTCCGTTTTTATCCGGAAGAGTGGTAACCGTTGCCACCATATCGTGCATGCTCAAAACCCTTACCTTGTCTCCGATGGCAAGCTTCTTTAAGGAAATGGTCTGAGAGGGTCCCTTTACCATAGTAGAGGACAGGGCCTCGTCATTTTCCCGTATCTTTTGGTGCAGCTTGGTTCTGGTCTTTTCTCCCTCTAAGGCACTGCTCTTTCCTGCCTCCTGCCGCCGTAATTCCTTTACCACCTGGTCGGCGGTTTCCTTGGCCTCCCGTAAAATCTGGGCTGCCTCTTCTCTGGCTCTTTGCAGGATTTTCTCTCTTCCTTTTTCGATGCCTTTGGTGGATTCTCTGGCACGCTGCTTTAGGCTCTCCACCTCTGCCTTGTACCGCTCGATTTCTTCCTTTTCCCTCTGGGCAAGACGCTTGGTATTTTCCAAATCCGCAATCACATCTTCAAAATGCAGGTCTTCCTCTCCCAAGCGATTCTTTGCAGAAGCAATGATATCCTTTTGAAGACCAAGCTTCTCCGCAATGGCAAAGGCGTTGGACTTTCCGGGTACACCGATCAGCAAATGATAGGTGGGGCGCAGGCTTTCCACATCGAAGGCGCAGGCGGCATTTTCCACTCCCTCTGTAGAAAGGGCGTAAAGCTTTACCTCCGCATAGTGGGTGGTGGCCAGAGTCCGAATCCCTTTTTGGAAGAGGTGATCCAAGATAGCCAAAGCCAATGCAGCTCCCTCTGTAGGATCCGTTCCCGCCCCAAGTTCATCAAAAAGGCAGAGGCAGTCTTCCCTTGCCCCCTGTAAAATCCGCACCGTATTGGTCATGTGGGAGGAGAAGGTGGAAAGGCTTTGCTCAATGCTTTGCTCATCTCCGATATCCGCATAAATCTCACGATACACCGTAATGCTGGAGCCCTGGAAGGCCGGAATAAAGAGTCCAGCCTGCCCCATGAGCTGGAACAGTCCCAGGGTCTTTAAGCAAACCGTCTTACCTCCCGTGTTGGGGCCGGTAATCACCAAAAGGCTGAAGTCATCCCCCAGGCGAATGCTGATGGGCACCACTTTGTCTTTGGGGATCAGAGGGTGACGGGCATCCAAAAGCACCGTCTTTCGCTCCTGATTCAAGATAGGCTTTACCCCATCCATCTTATTGGCAAGTTTTGCCTTGGCAAAAACAAAGTCCAAATGACTTAAAATCTTTACATTTTCCCCCAGTTCCTCGGTAAAGGGCGCTAAAGAAAGGGAGAGTTGTAAAAGAATCTTCTCCACTTCCTTTTTCTCTAAAGACAAAAGTTCCCGCATATCATTTTCCAGCTGAACAATGGAGAAGGGCTCCATAAAAAGAGTAGCTCCTGAGCTACTTTCATCATGAACAATTCCCCGGAAAGCATTCTTATACTCCGCCTTAACAGGGAACACATGCCTCCCGTTTCGAAGGGTTATCACCGGGTCCTGCAACATAGAACGGTTATGCTGTAAAATTCGATTTAATTCCTGGTTGATTTTTTCCTCTAAACCCTTTTCCTTCCTGCGCAGCTGGGAAAGCTCCGGACTGGCATCATCTGCCAGCTCCTCTTCGGAAAGAATACAACGTTGCAGCTCTCTTCGAATATCATCCAAGGGGGCTAAAGCCTGAAAATACTCCTGTAAAGCATCTCCCCTCTCTTCTCCCTGATCCTTTGCTTTTTTGGTCTTTTCTAAAATCAGGATAATATCATATAGCTCCGGAATGGAAAGGGCTGTGGATAAGGCTAAACGGGAAAAATAGGGGCGGATTTCTTTGATTCCCCGAAAGGAAATTCCTCCCCCTAAACGAATGCGGTCCTGTGCCGCCTCTGTTTCCGAAAGACTCTGCTCCACCTCTAAAAAGGAAGAAGAAGGCTCTAAGGCCTTCAACTTCTCCTTACCCAAAGAAGAGTCTGCCTCCTCCACTAATCGGTCTATGATTTTGTAAAACTCCAATGTCTTTAAGACCTTTTGGTTCATTCTATCCCTTTCTACTCTTGGACGAACTTGTCCGGATTTACTTCCGCTAGACGATATCCATTCAAAGCATTTCTATTTTATACCTATTTATAGAGAAAACTATTCCTTATCCAGCATCAGCTTTGCACAACCGTAAATTCCTGCATCATTTCCAAGCTTAGCCAGCATCAGCTCCGCCTTTTTGTTTAAAATCGGTGTGTGCTCCTCGTAATGCTTCTTAATAATCTGTAAGAGGAAGTCTCCTGCTCGAGAAACGCCCCCACCGATAACGAAAACCTCCGGATCCGCAATCATGGAAACCTGTGCCAAAACAATTCCCAGATAACGCATACTGCATTCTAAACTTGTGCTGGCCAGAATGTCTCCCTCTTTAGCCGCTTCACAAACAATCTTTGCGGTAAGGGCTTTTCCATAGATACGAAGAGAAGAAGGATCTCTGAACATCCGAAGAAAACGCTCTGCCTCCTTCACTATTCCGGTAGCGGAAGCCACCTGCTCCAGACAACCCATGCCGCCGCAGGCACAACGTTCTCCCTCCACATCCCGCACATGGATATGTCCGATTTCCGCTCCTGCACCATGAGCGCCGGTAACAATTTTGCCATGTAGAATCAAACCGCCACCTACGCCGGTTCCCAAAGTTACCATCAGCATATCGGAGAAACCTCTTCCTCCTCCCTGCCAAAGCTCTCCAAGGGCCGCCACATTGGCATCATTTCCTACTGCACAGGGAATCTTTCCGCCCATCAGCTCTCTCATGATTTTTGCCGGGTAAATGTCTTTCCATCCTAAATTTACCGCAACAGGCACATGTCCGTCCGGCTCTACAGGTCCGGGCACACCGATGCCGATTCCTGCCACATCTTCATAAGCAATGGTTTTCTCCGCCAAATGCTTCTTTAACTCCTCAGCCACATCCGGAAGAATATACTTTCCCTGCTCCGCCTTTCTGGTGAGCACCTCCCATTTGTCCAACAGTACGCCGTTATAGGTAAAGATACCGCATTTTACGGAAGTTCCCCCTACATCAATGCCTACGCAATATTGATTCATCTTATCCCTCCTCTGTAGCTAGCTACACAGCTTACTCTTCTGAATGCTTCTAAAAGCACAGGGCTGAAGCTTTTTCTATTTTATCCGAATAGCCTCTTCCCTGTTTCGATATGCCAAGAATAAATCCGTTCCCCCGAACTGAATTTTTGACAAAGAACGAATGTATTGCAAACCTTCTTCGGTCTCCCCATTATAACGCAGTCTGCCCTGAAAATCATAAACTTTAAAATATTTCTCCTGATAGAGAATCACCTTGTCCTGACTTAACTCCATGTTGTTGCCCATAAAGTCTATGGGTTTATCCAGAATTTTCTCTCCGGTCTTTCGGAAAATCAAAAGTCTATAGGGTTTTTCCTGCTTTTTCTTTTTCCTTCCGGAGGAGCTTTTCGTCTTTGGCTTTTCTTTACCGGCATTCTCTTTGCTTTCTGTAAGGGTACTTCCGCTTGCTACAGGACTTTGTTTCTTTGTCTTAGGTTCTTTAGTATTGCCGCCCTTTGTACCCTCTTTGCCTCCGGACTTTCCTCCATCCTCCTGAGGCTCGCCTCTTTGATCCGTAAGGACTGCAAGATAGTTTTTATCATAGGAAATCATCCGAATCGTTTCCGGAATTTCCACCTTCTTCTTCAGCTCCGGACTGGTTCTGACTTTCGTGGAGAAGAAAGCCAACCCCCCATCATAGGCCGCAAAGGATTCCTCATCAGTAAAAAACTGTACTCTTCCCACAATGCCGCCGGAAAAATCATCGGTAAAGCCCCCTACCACTCGGTCAGCACCGGCATTTTTCCCTAAGGAAGAAAAATTATAGTAAACCACTCTGGATTTCACAGTGGTCTGTTCCAAATGGGCAAATGCTACACAGAGCTCCGTCCCATCCGGAGATACGGACAAATCCATAGGATAACCGTCCCCTGACATCACCGACTTGATGCCGATGTCCAGATTTTTGCCCTCCTTGGAAAATACCGTGATATAGGTTCCCTGATCCTCCGACAAAAGCGCATAAACCACACCTTTTTCGGAAATCCGTAATTTTTCTATGGTACTGGGCGCTTCCCCCTGCCCGCTAAGACCCTGGGCAGAAAAAATATACAGCCTGGTACCGCCCTGCTCACCGATTACCGCATAGTCTCCGGAAACCGAAACCAGAGCTCGTCCCATTTCAAAGGCCTGATCCCAAAGCACCTTTCCTTGGGAAGAAACATACTTCGCCCCGTCCTTACTGAGTTTGATTACGCCATCCCGGTAAGGAAAATAGCTGTATTCCTCCTCTACGCCCTTACTTTCTTCCAGACTGTCCTTCCATAGAAGTTCTTTTTGTCCAAAACGTCTTCTTCCATAAAAGAAAAAGCCTACCGCAAAAAGAAAGAAAAGAATCAACAAAAAAGGAAGCCAAAAGTTTTTCGCCGTTAAAGAAAACGGATTGTCTTCTGCCCTTCTCCCTTCTTCCTGCAGCTCTTCTTCAAGACCTTCTTCCGCCTTACTTCCGATGATGACCCTTTGCTTTAATTTCCTTTTTCTTGATTCTCTTTCCCGATCCGCCAAAGCCTACTCCCTATCTTAACTTAACGGTATCACTGCTCCGGATACATTCCTTTAGCAATATAACTTGGGGACGTATCCTTTTTGCGATACAACTGCTCCGAATATACTCCCCTAGCGATATAATTGTTCCGGATATAAGCCCTTTGCGATACATTCCCGTAGAGCTTCTTCCGCCAATGCACGGTCTTCCTGATAGGTCACACCGAACCAACGGTCATGATCCTCTAAAACCTTTACTCTGGCCTTTCCTTCCTTCATCAGGCAATCCACCTCTCTGGGCAACAGATATTCAGACTTCACTTCCTTACCGTATTTCTCCAGCCAGGAAGGGAATTTTTCAATCAGTACATCCAGAAAATGCTCCGGAAGTCCAAACATGTTCATGGAAGCAATGGCATCCTCCTGCAGCTCCACAACTTCCTTCTGTTGATTTTCTCCTCGCAAAATGCCGTCTTCCTTCCGCTCAATATTGTAGGTTTCGGAAATGGATTGAAGGTAGCCATCCCCGCTAACCTGACAGATTCCACGATTTACAGAGCCGTACTTGGAAAGGGTATTCACCAAATGATATCCTGCCATACACATTTCCATCATCCCGGAATCCGCTCTATCCGCCTGTAAGAAATCATTGATTAGGCGGAAGCCCTCTTTTCCATAGAAATCATCCGCGTTAATCACCCCAAAGGGCCCCTGCACCTGCTTTCTGCACTGCATTAATGCGTGAGCTGTTCCCCAGGGCTTTGTACGCCCCTCCGGCACGGAAAATCCTTCAGGCAGTGCTGTAATTTCCTGAAAAACATAATCTACATCCGCAATTTTTTCAATTCTCTTCCCGATTATTTCCCGGAAGTCCTCCTCAATATCCTTTCGAATCACAAAAACCAGTTTCTCAAAGCCTGCTTCCAGGGCATCATGCACGGAATAATCCATGATAATCTCTCCATGGGGACCGATTTTGGCTAACTGCTTAATGCCCGCACCATAACGGGAGCCCAATCCCGCAGCCATGATTACCAACGTTGTTTTCTTTCCCATAAGTCTCTCCCTTCGGGTGGCTATTGTATAAAAAAGGAATGTACTGACTATCCTTTTGCTATCTCTTTTTCTATCCTTTAAAGATAAGGGAAAAATGCCGTTTCGTCCAGTCTTTCTAACGGATTTCTGTAAACAATGAAGAAAGCATGCTCTGACGCAGTGTGGGTCTGAAATCGGGGCACGCTCTCGCTATGTTCGCCCTTCGTAGTGATGGACTGTAAGCAATGTAGAAAATACGCTCTGATGCAGTATAGGTCTGAAACGGGGGCACGCTCTCGCTAACCTCGCCTCGTAGCGATGGACTATAAATAATCAAGAAAACTCGCTCCGATGCAGTACAGGTCTGTAATTTGGGCACGCTCCCGCTAACCTCGCCTTCGTAGCAGTACTAACCTCAAGCTTCGCTTTGCTCGCTTTCAGTAAGTACTGACGGGCTCAGATTGCCCTTATTACAGACCTGTACTGCATCTTTCGCTTCGTTTATTGATTTTTGTAGTCCTTCACTTGGTCAGCTCGCCGTTAGTATCAAGGGGCTCAGATTACCCTTTATTTCAGACCCACACTGCATCTATCGCTGCTTTTATTGAGTTTTATAGTCCTTCACTTGGTCAGCTCGCCGTTAGTATCAAGGGGCTCAGATTACCCCTTATTTCAGATCCACACTGCATCTATCGCTGCTTTAATTGAGTTTTATAGTCCTTCACTTGGTCGGCTCACCAGCCCAGATACCTCTTATTTCAGACCTATACTGCATCTTTTACTTTCTTTATTGGTTTTTTACAGTTCTTCACTTGCTCAGTCTTCTTCTGCTGTTAGCTGAAGATTCTCCATGCGGTTATAAAGTTATTGGCCCACCAGCCGGATAAGCTTCTGTGCACCACGCGGCCATTGGAGGATGATGCATCAATAACAGAGCCTCCTCCGGCATAAATTCCTACGTGTCCTCGTACCACCACAATATCTCCTGCCTGTAATTCTCCCATACTTACTTTCTTAAATCGTCCCGGATTTCTCCAACCGGAGGAGGTCATATAGGAAGTTCCCACGCCGGCCTGGTTCAAACACCAGTATACAAAACCGGAACAGTCGAAGGAATTCGGACCCTTAGCTCCCCATACATAGGGAGAACCGATTTTGGAGGATGCAATGGAAATCAAAGATCCTGCAGAACCGGAAACTGTTGCGCCTCCCACACCGGAAGAAACACTTCCGCCTGAGCCGGTATCTCCTCTTCCTGCCGGAGCGGAATTTCCTCCGGCTGCACCGCCTCTATTGCCACGGCTTGGTGTATTAGCCTTTGCTTTGGGCTTTGGTTTGGACTTGGCTGTACCGGACTGAAGAAGCTGCAATGTTTTGGCTCCTGCGGTTCCGTCCGTTCCTAAACCATTCACAGACTGGAAGGCAATAACTGCATCTTTTGTCAGCTCTCCAAAATAGCCGGAGGCCTTATCCTGAGAAAGATAGCCGTATTTTACCAAAAGGTTTTGCATATTCTTTACATCATCACTTTGTTCACCAAGACGCATACCGAAGGGCTTGGCATTTTCAGAGTCCATAAGACTTCTGGTATCCGGGCCGAGGTAGCCGTCCACTACCTGGTCATTTCTGGACTGGAAGGCACGAATAGCATTCTGCGTACTAAGTCCAAAATTTCCATCTGCCTCTCCGGAAAGATATCCCAATGCAATCAGACGATTCTGATATTTTTTTACTATCTCGCTCTGTTCTCCGAGAGCAATAATATTGGCCTTTACTTCGTCGGAGTATAGAAGATTGTAAGTGGTCTGGCCCACTGTTCCGTCTATCGTCAGTTTATTAACTTCCTGCAATTTCTTTACCGCAGTTTCCGTATCCTGATCAAAGGTTCCGTTAATCTGACCGCTTTCCGTAAGATATCCCAGGTTATACAAACGGTACTGAATCTTGGTGATATCGTCTCCCTGAAAACCAAGCTTTGCCGCATAATGGGGGGCGGATTCCGACATCAGAGCATCCCAGGTGTCTACGCCGGTAATACCGTCCATTTTCCGTCCTGTCTGTCTTTGGAAATACTGCACGGCCTTGGAGGTGGCATCTCCGTAATAGGTAGTCGGTTCATCCTCCTCCATATAACCAAGGTTCATCAATCTTTGTTGCAAATCCTTAACAACAGAATTAATTACACCTACGGTAAGATTAACAGGTGCTAAGTCCTCTGCCTGCCCGTCAATGGTAACTCCTTCAATAGAGGGAAGAACATTGGCATTTAAGCCGAGAGCCGCAATAGCCATCACACCTTCCGACTCCGCTTCCGTTGTCAGGACAATATCCGAAGAAGAAGCAGCCTGCTCCTCAGCACCAAGCTTCTTCTCACAAGCAGTAAGCCCTAATAGACCGGCTACTAAGACAAGAGAAAGTCCTCTATGGAATAATTTTGAATTCCGTATATGATCTTGCATATATTTTTGTACCTCTTATTTCTATAGATGAAAACGCTGTTCTATGATACCATAGGCACTGTTCCTATCCTATAAAGAAAATCTTAATTTTGATTAGGAGGAGAGCCGGTAAGGTATAAAAAAACAGTAAAAATCAAGGAAATGAAAGAAAAAGGTAAGGGGATAGATTTAAGAGTTTTTGAATTTAAAGAAACTCTACGGTAAATAGAAATATATAGTATTTGTTTACCTCTTTGCTAAGCATCACCAAATGTGCTCCGCACATTTTTGTGTAGGACAAAGGTGGCGCAGGCGGGAATGCAAGCATTTCCGACTGCACCGCCTTGTCCTACGCAATACGGAAAGAATGCAAGCATTCTTTCCAGGTGATGCTAAAAGCTTAGCAATCCATACCAATTTCTCCGCAAGATGTTTTTCTTAATTATACAGCTCTTTACTAAATTACTACGTAATTCCACTCTTCTAATCCAAAACCATCTATAAAGGAGTACCTATGCGTTTACGTCATATCCCCGGTTCCGAAGATTTTGTGGCAAATTCTCACTATGTTTTATCAAATCCGGAACAATACAAGGGAGCTTTTTCCGAAAAGCTCTTTGGAAATACCAATCCTTTGCACATCGAAATCGGTATGGGCAAGGGACAGTTTATCTTTGAAATGGCCAAAAGAAATCCGGAGATTAACTATATCGGAATTGAGCGCTACGACAGCGTTTTACTGAAAGCGATTCAAAGGAGGAAAAAACAGGAGCCTGAGCTTACTCTCACAAATCTATTCTACATCAGTATAGATGCCAGACTTTTGGCAGATGTCTTTGCTCCTGAGGAAATCGGAAAAATCTACCTGAATTTCTCCGATCCCTGGCCCAAAAAAAGGCAGGCAAATCGAAGACTTAGCAGTCCTGTCTTTTTAAAGATTTACAAAGAAATTCTGGCAAAAGACGCCTTCCTGGAAATGAAGACCGATAATCAAGACCTATTTAGCTATTCCTTGGAAAGCTTGGAGGAATGTCATTGGCAGATTCTGGCAAATACAAGAGATTTACACCATGATCCTGTCCTGAATGAGGGAAATGTGATGACCGAATATGAAGAAAAGTTCTCTTCCAAAGGAAATCCGATTTGTAAGTTTATAGCTAAGCCTTAGTGAGTTTTTTCCATAAAGTCTCAGCACTGTTTTTCCATAAAAAATACTTGCCTCGCCTATCCCTATCATGCTATACTCAGTCGGTATGTAAATTTGAAAGGAATGGTTTTCCATGAAGATTTTTTTGGTTATTGTATTTGTATTGCTGGGCTTAGCATTGTCTGCCATTATTCTGATGCAGGAAGGAAAGAGTCAGGGCTTAGGCGCTCTCTCCGGTACAACAGACAGCTATTGGCAGAAGAATAGAGGTCGTTCCGTTGAAGGGAACTTAGAGAAGTTTACCAAGTTTGCGGCTTTTGCCTTTTTTGCTGTGGCATTGGTGCTGGACATTATTTGGTAAGATTATTTCCTCTGTATGGTAAGCCTGCATTTTATGCAGGCTTTTTCTCATATCCAAAGATAATCCATACAGAAAAATAGAACGGCTAAGAAAATGAGCGTTCAAAGAGTTCACCGGAAAACTCGTTGAGCCTTCAAGGATTTAAAAGATTTAAAAGATTTAAAAGATTTAAAAGATTTAAAAGATTTAAAAGATTTAAAAG
>NZ_CABSXI010000003.1:0-82526 GCF_902481605.1 uncultured Oribacterium sp.
TGCACTCCAGCCTGGGCAACAGAGCAAGACTCTGTCTCCAAAAAATAAAATAAATTTTGAGATGGAATTTTCTTCCAATAATTTTCTTAAAATTCCTTTTGAAAAAGCAGGATTTTAGAGGGATTATTCTTTACAAAACGCGGAATAGGCATTACTATGCCCTTAGAACTTTTTGCAGAGTAGAAAATAAAGTGGTTAGTGCCCGACACACAGGGAGTTGGTGTCGAGACGAAGAGCCGAATCGGTTCCCAGTTTTATTTTCGCATCCCGCTGCCAGGAAGCAAGACAGCTTCTTTACAGCGCACGAAAGGAGCGGTCTATGAATAAGAACGTGTTTAATGTCAAAAATCTTGTCACCTTTTCTATGCTGGTTGCCATTCAGATTATTTTGACCCGATTTCTGTCGGTACAGGCATGGAATTTCCGTATCGGTTTCGGCTTTGTCCCCATTGTCTTTGCCTCTATGTATCTGGGAATGGTTCCGGCTGTTTTAATTGCCTGTGTTTCCGATATCTTGGGGTGCTTTTTATTTTCCCCCTTTCCTTATATGCCGGGCTACACTCTATCTGTAGGATTAACTGCAGTGATATATAGCCTTTGTTTGGAGAAAAATCGAAGCCAATATCGTATTCTCCTTGCGATCTTAATCAGCCAGCTGCTTTGCAGCTTAGTCATCAACAGCTACTTACTGACCCTCAGCACCGGAAGCCCTCTTCTTCCTTTGATGCAGTTCCGTGTTCTTCAAGTGCTGATTAACAGTATTCTTCAATACTTTGCCATTAATGCAATCGTCTTGCTGTTTGAAAAACGCAAAATTTTTCATGCTATAGCAAACTAAAACATTTATAATACAGAGTAACGAATGCAGTGCTGTTCATTGCTTTCGCTACTCTGTTTTTCTATGGGAAGAATTTGTTCTTTATATAAGGAGGATAATTTTACAATGACTTGGGAAGAATGTATGGAGACTCTTGGGGTAAACGATTGGTACGGTTGTAAAATGGGTCTTCAACCAACCAGAAATTTATTAAAAAAATGTGGAAATCCTGAAAATAAGCTTCGGTTTATCCATATTGCCGGCTCCAACGGAAAAGGTTCCGTCGCGAAAAGCCTGCAACAGATTTTAAGTCTTTCGGGTTATAAAACCGGGATGTATATTTCCCCTCATATAGAAATCATGAATGAACGCTACACCATTGACGGAGAAATGATTTCCGATGAGGATTTAAAAAGACTTTGTCTAAAAATGCGGGAGCTCAGTGAAAGCTTGGAAGAGGAGAAACCCAATTCCTTTGAAATGCTGACTGCCCTGGCCTTTTGTTATTTTCTGGAAAAGGATGTAGATTATGTGGTCCTGGAGGTAGGTCTTGGAGGACGACTGGATGCCACCAATGTGATTCCCCATAAAGAATTGTCCGTTATAGCCCATATCGGTTTGGAACATACCGCTATTTTGGGAGATACTCTGGAAGAAATCGCCCGTGAAAAGGGCGGTATTATTGCAAAAGATACTCCTGTGGTATTAATGCATCAGAAGACTGAGGTCATGGAAGAGATTCGAAGAATTTGCAAAGAAAAAAATGCCAAGCTACATATTACCAATCCCAAATATTTTCATTCCTATTCCTTCCATATTGACAACGGCTACCAATACTTTTCCTATCGTGAGAGAAAGGAATATGCATTGTCCTTACTGGGGGATTATCAATTGGACAATGCCATGGTCATCTGTGATGCGATAGACTGTCTGAAGGAAAGAGGCATTTCCATTCCTGAGGACTGCGTAAAGCAGGGGCTTATGACGGTTACATGGCCGGGACGATTTGAAATTCTAAAAAAACGTCCTTTGATTATTCTTGATGGAGCCCACAATCCCCAGGCGGTAAACAGTTTGGTTCGCTCTATAGAAATGCTTTTTCCGAACTACAAGAAGAGAATCTTCTTTTCCGTTATGGCGGATAAGGATTATATGACCATGTTGGAGCTTTTAAAGAACAACACCCTAAGCTTTAGCTTTTTTCAGGTGGAGACACACCGAGGACAGTCTCCGGAGGTTTTAAAGAAGGAATGGCAGGAACATTTCAGTGGTGAAATTTATTGTCCCAACACCTTGGAAGAAGGTCTGGAATGGAATCTGAATGCAGTAAAAAAAGAAGAAGAGAAAACTCTCCTTCTTTGTCTGGGTTCCTTGTATCAGGTAGGTCAGATTCGAAACTTCTTTAGAAACTATTATAGCTCCCATTAGGGCATCCTATTCGATTTAGCCAAGATAGTAAGTTCTAAGAAAAAGCACTCTTAGGAATCTTACTCCTCTTCCCATTCCTCCTCTTCATCTACATAGATGGAGGGAAAATATCCCGCCTTACAATACTCTTCTCCTTCTTCATTTTCCAAGAGGGAGAAGCTTTTTTTTGCTTCGGGAAGTCTGTTTATATCCTTAACATAGTAGAGGCATAGCGTATCTCCGTCTAAGTCCATGGAAGGAATCTTCCTTTGGAAAAAGCTTAAAATTTCCCAGGTACTTAATTCACTGTCATAGCCCACCGCCAAAAGAAGATCTTTGCTTTCCGATCTTCGAAAATAGCACTTTGCCATGGCTCCTACTGTATTTTCTCCGAAGCTTTCCATATAAGCCAACTGTAGCTCCTGCTCCGGAATCTCCTCGCCCCCATCCAAGTATTGCTCCGCATTTTCAATATAAACCAAAATCTGAGAGAAATACTGATCCTTTAATTGAATAAAATCCATCAGATTGGAAAACGCCGTTTCTCTTGTCACTGCATTTTTCTGTGCATAATCTTCTAATACCTCTTGATACCCTATGGGGATGCTCCATTGATCCATTTTCTTTCCTTTCTTATTTTTCCAAAAATGAGCTTCTATTCCGGGAAAGGGAATTGCTTTTGAGAAATTTGCGTAATTTCTTTGCTTTTCTCTATTATCTTCTTTTCAACCCCTTTCTTTTTTCTACAATATGTTTTACTATACATACTATTCTGAAACAAGTTCATTTTTGTTTTCCTAAATAAAGGAAATCAGGGAACTTTGAGAGGAGTAGAATCATAGGCTGAGTCAAGGATAAAATGGAGGGATCAAATGAAGCTGCTGGAAGAAAGAATCAAGGCGGATGGACAAGTCAGACCGGGAAATATTTTAAAGGTGGATAGCTTTTTAAACCATCAGTTGGACGTTTCTCTTTTGGAAGAACTGGGAAAAGAATTCTATGAGCGTTTTAAGGACAAAGGGATTACTCGTATTTTAACCATTGAAGCTTCCGGAATCGCCCTTGCCTGTTGTGCAGCACAGTATTTTCATGTTCCGGTTGTTTTTGCCAAAAAAGCAAAGAGTAAAAATCTTGACGGCGATCTTTACACCTCCACTGTACATTCTTTTACCTACAATAAAGATTTCACCGTAACCCTTTCCAAGAAATTCTTGGGACCTGAGGACAAGGTTTTGCTGATTGACGATTTCCTGGCTGTAGGAAAGGCTATGAGAGGTCTTATCGATATCTGTAAGCAGGCCAATGCGGAAATTTCCGGTATCGGTATCGCCATCGAAAAAGGCTTCCAGTGCGGCGGAAAAGAGCTTCGGGAAATGGGCTTCCCGGTTTATAGCCTGGCAATCATTGAAGAAATGACTGACGAAGGACAAATCAGCTTTAGAGAGAACCCATAAATTAAGAGGGCTGTAAATCAAAATAGTTTGATTTACAGCCTCTCTTTTTTCTCTACTCTTCGTTCTTATCTTCTGTTTTTTCAATATCTTCTTTTTCTTTCTCTTTAATCATCTTATCCAAGCGTAGCCACATGATTTTATAAATCACCGCGGTTAAAACTACAATAAAGAGAAAGGAAAGAAGTAAAAACGGTAGAAGCCATTTGGCGTTCAAGCTCACAGCTATCACTATGCTTGTATTCATTTAACTGCGCCTCTCTCCCAAAACAAAAGCAAAGCTTGTAACAACGCCGTCTTTATTCTGCTTAATGTTCTGCATAGAAAGAGTCGGCAGGAAGGATACGGCGTCCTTTGCGGTAATACTTGGCAGATTTTCATCCAAATAACTCATCATGGCCATCTTGGAAACCTTGATTTCCGTCTCATAAGCCACTTTTCCGCTGGCTCTGCCGTTTTTCTTCTGATAGTAAATCTTTGCCGGGAAAAGATAGTAAGAAGACTTTTCTTTTCTCTGTTTACTTTCCACTACGACGATACTGTCCGGATGAGCGGCATACAAATCAGCGGCTAGGAAGGCACGCCTTCCATCCTCATCAAAATGTACCCCTTCCTTATTTTCCTGATTCCGAAGCATTACGCCATCTTCCCCTACATAGTAAAGATTATCAACCCAGGCATCCTTAATCATATGCCCATCCTGATCGAAGAAGTAGGTCTTTCCTTCCAAGTCCAGACGACCGGTCTGCATAGTTCCATCGGAATTGAGATAGTAACGTTCTCCTCCGATATCCTGGAAACCGCTTTGCATAATTCCATTTTCATCAAAATAGTAATACTTTCCGGCAATTTCCTTCCATCCGGTAACCCGATCTCCATTTTCATCGATGTAGGAACGTCCTCCCTCTTCATCTACAAACTGGGACAGATGATACTTCTCCGGATCCAAACTAATGCTAAAGCTCTTACTGTAGCTTTCTCCCATACTGCCGTCACTGGCTTGTGCATAGGCTGTCAAAGTGTAATTACCGTTTCGACTCAGCTTTATCGGAGCAAGATATTCCTCATTCTGAATATCCTCTTTTCCTCCACTTATGCTGTAAATGATTTTCTTTCCACTGCTTTTTAAGCTGATCTCCACAGGGTCGGTAAAACTGTCTCCCTGCAAATCCGATTCCACCTTGGGATCCAGAAGAGACAATGCTGTCTGAACCTCTGTATCCTCCGGGTAGAGCTTCTTCGCTTCTTCCAATGCCTTTACCGCCTCCTGATGTCTACCGGCCTTTCCATAGGCCTCTGACAAAAGAAGATAATATTTGCTGTTCTTCGTAAGGTTAGAGGGCATTCCTTCTAAAAGAGCTATCGCCTCGTCTCCCTTTTCAGACTGAACCAGCTTTGTTCCCTTCTTCAGTAAGTTATCATATTGGGTAGCAGGCAAGTTTTGATAACAAATATATGCAATGCCCAAAACGGGAATAATTGCTAAAGGAGCTGCCTTCTTCCATTTCTGCCAGCCCTTTTTCCATTCTCCCACTGAGGTTGGAGGAATGGCTGCCTTATCCTGGAAATCATCAGGATCATCAGGAATTTCCCCCTCAAAAGCCAGCTTTTCCTCCATTTCCTTACGTTTTTCCTGTAAGGAAAGGATTTTCTCCTCCGGCTCTTCTTCATCTTCCTGCACTTCTTCCCGGAAAAGTCCTCTTTCAATAAGGGTAATGGACTCGTCTTCTAAAGGACCTTCCTCCTCTTGAGACTCTTCCTCTTGAGGGTCTTTCTCTTGAAGCTCATCTTCTTGAGACTCATCTTCTTGAGACTCATCTTCTTGAGACTCATCCTCTTGAGATTCATCCTCTTGAGGCTCATCCTCTTGAGACTCATCCTTTTGAGGCTCTTTCTCCTGAAGCTCATCTCCATGAGAATCTTCTTTAGAATCTTCCTCAGTAAATACCTCCGGTACAAATTCTTGTATTCCGGCTTCCTCTTGTGCCGATATTTCTTGTTCCGATGTCTCTTCTTTCAGTCCTTCTTGTTCCGCTTCCTCTTGTATAGATTCCTGTACCTGAGTTTCTTCTGGCTGAGACTCTTCTTCCCCATGCTCTTCCTTCTCCCGGAAAAAGGCTTCAATGAAGCTGGCTTCTTCCTGTTCCTCTGAAAGAGCATCTCTATCGATTTCTTCCTTTTCCCCTGAAAGTGTATCGGTACCGGTTTCTTCCTGTTCTTTTGAAAGAGCGGCTGTATCGGTTTCTTCTTTCTCTTCCGAAGCTACAGACTCCTTTACAGCCTCTGCTTGTACAGCTTTCTCCTCAAGTTCTTTCTGTGAAACATCTTCCTCTAAAACTTCTTCCTGTGAGAGTTCTTCCTGTGAAAGTTCTTCTTGAGACAAAAACTCCTGTGTAGACAAGCTCTGCTCAAGCTTTTCCTGTTCAGGTATATCTTTTTCCAAATTATCCTGAACAGAATTTTCCTGAATAGGCTCTTCCTCCGGTGCATATTCCAACTCTCCGGCCTCTTTTTGTTCCTCCAGGAATTCATCAACATTTTTCTTCAAAGGAAGATTTTCCACAGACTCTTCCTCGCTCTCCGCCTCTTCCTGTGCCAGCATCTGTTGTTTTAAAAATTCAGGTTCTTCATCCTTCTCCGGCTCCGGCTGAACTTCAATGTTTTGAAAGGGGGAGAAAGAAAGGTCAATCAATAAGCCACAGGTAGGACAAAACCGTTGATTTTCTTTTACTTCCGTACCGCAAACTTTACACCTCATAATCTCCTCCTTATTTTTTTATTAATAAAGGACAATGTTCAGATTTCCATTTTCGTATTCAGCTAAAAATACATCAGAAATCGATTCTACTCCCTGTTCCTTTAGTCTTTCCAAAAGCCATTCCTCTGTCTTATCAATACTATCCAAAGCCTGAACCTGAATTGTTCCATCCGTAACCAGAGGGTATCTTGGGTTTTCTTCCCCCGACATTACTACAATTAGCTGTCCGTTCTGCTCCAGTACCGCTTGCTTAACGTTTCGAATACTATAGATATTATTGCTTCGTAACTTAAACATAATTTCGTGAGCAGTAAGCCCTGCCTTTCTACAAGCCTCTGTATCCAGTTTCCCTCTGCTAATCAACAAACTCGGCTCCCCATCTATGGCTTTTTTGAAAAAGGCACTATTGGTTTTTAGCCATCTTAAGCTCAAAACAAGGCAAACCCAAATCAATAAAATAATAAAATATTGTAAAAGCCCTATGTTCTCATTATATATCACACCACCGATAATGCCACCAAGAACGTAATTCTGTACTTGGTCGCTGGCAGAAGAAGGAGCTAAATTTCCTTTTCCGGTATAATTTATGACCATTACAATGGACAAAAGTCCCATTGCCAATTTAATGGCAATATTTATATAAGACACAATCATCTACTTCTCCTCAAAATTACATCAAGACCTTATGACCCTTTAATTCTGCTTAATACTTTAAGATACTATTTTCTACTTCTCCACATCCACAATTTCTATCTGAGGATTATACACATCCATTTTTTCCAAAAGTACGTTTTCATCCACAGAAATAATACGGTAAAACTGATCTTCTTTGGTCTTAATAATCGCTCCATCTCTTGCAGCCTGGGTATTGATATACAAGTCCGTTTTATCTTCCTCCAATAGAACAGCTACCTGCTCAATCACTCTTAGAGCAGTGCTGTATTGATCATCAATTCTTTTATGACTTTGATAGTTATTAATATGTACAGAAATTGTCACAAGCACCAAAAGTAAAGCAATTAAGGATAACTCTCTATACTTAGTGGTTTTTTTGTCTCGAAAAGACATAATAAGTGCAAACAACAATAGAAGTGCCGAAATGGCTGCAAAGGTGATTTGCAGCCAGTTGGTCACTTCTATCCTACTTAATAAATATTCATAGGAATAAAATTTCATATTAGATCTCCGCAATAGCCTCGATTTCGCAAAGAACATTCTTTGGTAAGGTCTTTACTGCCACGCAAGAACGTGCCGGCTTGGAAGTAAAGTACTTCTCATAAATGCTGTTAAAGGTAGCAAAATCAGCCATATCAGCAAGGAAACAAGTGGTCTTGAAAACCTTGGAAATATCACTTCCGCCTGCCTCGATTACAGCCTTAACATTCTTGCAGCTCTGCTCAGCCTGTGCTGCGATGTCCGGTCCTGCAATCTCTCCTGTAGCAGGATCTACAGGAATCTGTCCGGAAGCAAATACTAAATTTCCTACAACATAGCCCTGAGAATAAGGTCCGATAGCTGCCGGTGCATTTGTTGTTGATACGTTTTTCATTGTACATCTCCTTTTCTGTGGAAAACAATTGAACATCTTTGATATTATCGCAAATCTTTTGTGAAAATTCAAGAAATACTCTATGGCTTCTTTTTTATTTTCTTCCTATTTTTCTCCCTGTTCTATGGAAAAATTATTATTTTTTTCTTATAATCCGGAATTTCTGCCTCTTCTCCTCTTAGGCATTTCCTTCCGACAGCTTTAACATCGCCAAGGTTCCGGTTCTGGCACATTCCAAAATGCTCACTGTCTTTAAAGTGTCAAGAAACATCTGGATTCTTTCCGGAGTATCACACATTTCAATCACCATCTGATTCTTACTAAGCTCCAGAATCTTAGCCCCCAGAATCTGACAGTTTTCCATAATATCCTTTCGGTTTTCCCGATTATAACGGAGCTTTACCAAAAGCAATTCTCTGGTAATCCCCTGGGTCTCCGTAAAGGTACGAACCTTAATAATATCCAGCTTTTTATTCAGCTGCTTTTCTACCTGTTCCAGTGTTTTTTTCTCGCCGCTGGAGACAATCACCATGTTGGAAACGGAATGATCCTCAGTTTCTCCTACAGTCAAGGAATCGATATTAAAGCATCTTCTCCAGAACAATCCTGCAACCTTTGCCAAAACACCGGACTGGTTTTCCACCAAAATAGAATATATTTTTTTCATCACACTACCTCATGACTGTCAATATACACTTCTAAAATTCCGCCTTCCTTCTTGCTAAGGAACGCAGTGATCTTAGAAGAAACTTCCTCATTTTTTGAAATGGCATCATAGGAAAGTCCGTAGGCCTTAGCCAAAATGGAAAGGTCGGGATTTCCTGTAAGATCCACCATGGTGAAACGGTCATGATAGGTTTTGTGCTGATATTGGTGAACCAAGCCCAATACTCCATTATGGAAGACAATCAGCTTAATGGGGATATTATATTGTTTCATGGTAGCCAATTCCATCATACTCATCTGGAAGGAACCGTCTCCCATAACTGCCACCACCTGCTTCTTCGGATCGGCAAGGTAAGCACCGATAGCTGCCGGCGTAGAATATCCCATAGTACCCATACCGCCTGAAGTAAGGAAGCGCCCGTCTTTCATTTGATAATTGGCGCAGGACCACAGCTGATTCTGTCCTACATCAGCCACATAAACCGCGTCCTGATTCAACTGCTTATTCAGCTCTTCCAGGAAATACTCGGGATGAACCAAATGATTTTTAGCCATTCCCTCTTCTTTCTTCTTCTGAAGAACTTTTTGAATTTCTCCCTTAATATTCTCCAATTCGGAAATCCAGGAGGAATAATGAAATTCTCCCTCTTCCTCCAGACAGGCATCCAACACGCTGGCAATATCTCCCACCAATGGAATCTCCGGTCCTGCATTCTTTCCGATTTCCGCGGGATCCACGTCGATGTGAATCAAGGTCTTATTATCTGTAATTAAGTCCGGCTGACTAATGGAACGGTCTGCTACTCTGGCCCCCATCATAATGATAAGGTCTGCATGATTCATAGCCTTATTTCCGTAGGGCTTTCCGTTATTCCCCACCATACCGAAGAAAAGGGGATCATTTTCCTCCATTACGCCAAGTCCCATCATGGTACAAACCACAGGAATATTGAATTTCTTGGAAAAAGCCCGAACCCTCTCCTTAGCATCTGCCAGGTGCACACCGCCGCCCACACAGAGAATAGGACGCTTTGTAGCTGCCAATCTCTGGAACATCTTTTTAATCTGCACCGGATTTCCCTGTACTGTGGGCTTATAGGTTCTCATCTTAACCTCCTCCGGATACTGGAATTTCCGAAGAGAAGCATTTTGTACATCAATAGGGATATCAATCAGAACCGGTCCCTTTCTTCCGGTCATGGCAATATGAAAGGCTTCCTTGAAAATCTTAGGAATTTCCTCTACATTTCGTACGGTATAGCTGTATTTTACAAAGGATTCACAGGCACCGCAAATATCCGCCTCCTGGAAGACATCGGAACCCAGTAAAGCACTCTCCACCTGTCCTGTGATTACAACCAAAGGAATACTGTCTGCAAAGGCAGTGGCGATTCCCGTGATAATGTTGGTAGCACCCGGTCCTGAGGTTACCGCACAGACCCCCGGCTTTCCGCTGATTCTGGCATAGCCGTTAGCTTCGTGGGCTGCATTCTGTTCCGTACGCACCAAAATGGAACGGATTTCGCTGTCTTCCAAGCTATCATAAAAGGGACATATCGCTACCCCGGGATAGCCGAAAACAAAGTCCACCTTTTCCAACTCCAAACATTTTACAATGGCAGCAGCTCCTGTCATCTCTCCTCCTACTCTATTTTTCCAATCCTTGGATAAACTCTTTCAACGCTCTAAAGAATAGTAAATCCTCTTTGAATAAAGGCTTGCTTAATTTGCTCAATATGGGCAAAGTCTCTGGTATCAATCTGTAAAGTCAGATGACATCCGTTAATGTCCGAATCCTCCACATTGATATTGTGATCCACCTTGGTCACATTGGCTCCCTGCTCGGCAATAATCTTGGAAACTTCTTCCAGCTGTCCGGGCTTGTCCAAAAGAGGAATGGTAAGACTTGCTTTTCTTCCGGTTTTTAATAGACCACGGTTAATTACACGGGCCAGGATATTCACATCGATATTTCCGCCGGAAATAACCGCAACGACCTTTTTGCCTTTTACCGGAATCTTATTGAAAAGGACTGCCGCTACGGAAACCGCTCCCGCACCCTCGGAAACAATTTTTTGTCTTTCCATAAGAGTTAAAATCGCTGCGGCAGTTTCATCGTCTGTAACCGTCACCAGCTCATCCACATATTTTTCTACCATGGCATAGCTTAAGCTGCCCGGAGATTTTACCGCAATACCATCCGCAAAGGTATGTACTTCTTCCAGACTCTCCAGATGATGATCCTTCACCGCCTGCACCATGGAAGCCGCGCCCTGTGCCTGTACGCCATACACCTTACATTTTGGATTTAATTTCTTAATTACAAAGGAAATACCGGAAATGAGTCCGCCTCCGCCTACAGGAACGACTACCGCATCCGCATCCTCCAGTTGATCCAAGATTTCCATTCCGATAGTCCCCTGTCCTGCCATAACATCCACATCATTAAAGGGATGAATAAAGACAGATCCATGCTCCTCCTGGAATTTCACCGCCGCTTCATAGGCATCGTCATAGACACCGTCTATCATTTTCACACTGGCCCCGTAGCTTCTGGTAGCCTCCACTTTGGAAATAGGGGCAATGGCCGGTAAAAAGATGGTGGACTTGGTGCCGCTGGCCTGAGCAGCCAAAGCCACTCCTTGGGCATGATTTCCTGCGGAGCAGGCTACAACTCCCTTTTTTCTCTCTTCCTCGGATAGGGTGGATATCTTAAAGTAAGCCCCTCGAATCTTAAAAGAACCGGTATTTTGTAAATTTTCCGTCTTTAAGTATAAATCACAATCTGTTTGAATTCTTGTTGCATGTACCAAATCCGTCTTATGTATTACGGGCTTTAAAACATGGGCTGCCTGATATACCCGATCCAATGTTAATTCCATCTTTCTACTTCCTTTTTCTTTTAAAAAAAGCGGCACAAAATGTGCCGCTGGCCTAGGGCAATTATCTCGCTTGATCCAAATCCTGAACCTGCTTCCATCCCATCTTCTGACGTAAATCCTGACCTGTCTTGGAAGCCAAGGTTTCTGCATGTTCCTCTCTCATTGCTAAGAAGTGAGGTCTTCCTGCCTGGTTCTCCAAAATCCAGTCCTTCGCAAAGGTTCCATCCTGAATGTCGGAAAGAATCTGCTTCATTGCCTTCTTTGCTTCCTCACCGATAATCTTTGGTCCTGCAGTGTAATCGCCGTACTCTGCTGTATCGGAAATGGAGTAACGCATTCCCTCAAATCCTGCATTAAAAATCAGGTCTACAATCAGCTTCATCTCATGTACACACTCGAAATATGCATTTTCCGGCTTATAACCTGCCTCAACAAGAGTATTGAAGCCTGCCTCCATTAAAGCGCAAACACCACCGCAAAGTACAGCCTGCTCTCCGAAAAGGTCTGTCTCTGTCTCTTCCTTAAAGGTTGTCTCTAAGATTCCGCCTCTTGCACCGCCGATAGCAGCTGCATAAGCCTTAGCCACATCCATAGAGTTTCCGGAATAATCCTGCTCACAAGCCACAAGGCAGGGAACACCCTTTCCGTCTACATACTGAGAACGAACGGTATGTCCCGGTCCCTTGGGTGCAACCATGATAATATTTACATTCTTTGGAGGAACAATGGCATGATAATGAATGTTGAATCCGTGAGCAAAAGCAAGAGTCTTACCTTCACTTAAGTTTGCCTGAATCTGATCCTTGTAAAGCTTAGCCTGCTTCTCGTCATTTACCAAAATCATGATAATATCGGACTTCTTTACAGCCTCATCTGTGTTGTATACGGTAAAGCCGTCTTCTCTTGCCTTATCTGCAGACTTGGAACCTTCATAAAGACCGATGACTACATCCACACCGCTGTCCCGTAAATTCAGGGCATGAGCATGACCCTGAGAGCCATAACCGATCACGGCAACCTTCTTACCGTTTAATAACTGTAAGTCACAATCCTTCTCATAGTACATAATAGCCATTGTTTTCTCTCCTTCTATACATTTCCCCCTAAGGGGATCCCTTGGAACAAATGCAGGGACTTTCTTCGAAGCACTGTTCCGCCTCTCTATTGTGAAGCCGTATTCCGGCATTTCACGACTTTATTCACCATCCATCTCCGAAAGGAGATCCACCTTCCGTACATCATATAACTTCTCCAGCTGAGAAATTACCTGAGAACGCATATAGTCATCCCCGGTGGAAACGATTTCAATCTTGGTACATCCGGGAATTTCTGTGGGGCCGGCTTGGATGGATTCGATATTGTACCCTCTTTTACAGTAAAGTCCTGTAATCCGATTCAAAACGCCGAAGCGGTTATTTACAAAAAGGTCAATGGTAAACTTCTTCATCTTTCCTCCCCTCCTTATAAAATAATATCATCCACGGATTTTCCGGGAGGAATCATCGGAAGCACCTTTTCATCCGGATTAATGGAGCAATTAATCAATATTGGTCCGTTATAATGCTCTCTTTCCTTTAAAGCGTCTTCCAGCTCCTTGCAATTTTTTGCATTAAAGCCCTTTCCGCCGTAAGCTTCCATCAGCTTTACAAAGTCCGTGCTTCTATCCAAAACCGTTTCGGAATAACGCTTTCCGAAAAAGGCTGTCTGCCACTGTCTCACCATACCCAAAACTCGATTGTTCATCAGAATAATGGTAATCGGTAAATTTTCATGAACCGCTGTGCATAACTCGTTGCAGTTCATACCAAAAGATCCCTCGGAAGTAATTAAAACGGTATGAGCTTTCTTTCTTCCAAAACAAGCTCCGATGGCCGCCCCCAATCCGTAGCCCATGGTTCCCAATCCGCCTGAACTTAGGAAGGTTCTGCCTTTTTCAAAACGATAATACTGTGCTGTCCACATCTGATGCTGTCCCACATCGGTAGCTACCACTGTATCGTCTTCCGTATACTTACGTAAGGTCTCCAAGATATGCTTGGGATGGAAATCTCCCTCCACTTTACTCTTAGTTTTTTCGAAGCCATGGATTTCTTCCCACCACTTAGGATGCTTTTGTTCCTTCAACTTTGGAAGAATTTCTTTAATCCACTTCTTCACATCCCCCTGTACGGAATAATCCGGACTTATGTTCTTTCCGATTTCCGCCTTATCTATATCTACATGAATGACTTTACAATTTTGGGTATACCGGGCAATATTTCCGGTGGCACGATCGGAAAAACGAACTCCCAAAGCAAGCAAAACATCACATTCAGACTGGGTTTTTGCCGCCACATAGCTTCCGTGCATTCCCACCAAACCAAGACTCAAGGGATGAGAGTCGGGAAATGCTGTCCTTCCCATAATACTGACGGTAACCGGAATATTCAGCTTCTCTGCCAAGGCAATCAGCTCTTTCTCCGCCTTAGCCGCCGTAACACCGCCGCCGGCATAAATCAACGGCTTCTTCGCCTGACTCAGTAAGGCAATGACCCCTTCCTGATCATAGGGGAGCTTGGGCTTATCCGGCATCTTCGGAAGAACGGCCACCCCATATTCACATTCACTAATCTGTACGTCCTTAGGAATATCAATGAGCACCGGACCTTTTCTGCCGGAATTGGCAATCTGAAAAGCCTCTTTAATCGTCTGCTCCAGCTCCGTAACATCCTTAACCATAAAGTTATGCTTTACTACAGGCTGGGTAATGGATACGATATCCACCTCCTGAAAGCTGTCTCTTCCCAGTGCTTCCGTAGCCACATTACCGGTAATGGCAACCATAGGTACGGAATCCAGATAGGCATTGGCAATACCGGTTACAAGGTTGGTTGCTCCCGGACCGGAAGTCGCAATAACCACGCCTACCTTGCCGCTGGCTCTGGCATAGCCGTCTGCAGCATGGGATGCCCCCTGCTCATGGGCGGTAAGAACATGATGAATCCGATCCTTACACTTATACAGCTCATCATATATCTGTAAAACTGCACCTCCGGGATAGCCAAATACGGTATCCACCCCCTGATGAATCAACTCTTCAATTAATAGCCTTGCCCCTGATAATTTCATTTTCTCTCCCGTTTCATTGAAAAAGCCTTACAGCGTAACGCTGTAAGGCTAAAGGCTCAAATCATGTCTTTATCTTTCCAAAGTGGCGTTACGCAAACAAACATTATCGTGTAAGACAATAATGACTGCAAGAATCATATTAATTGCCAGCCAAATGTTCTGCATAACCCTTTCCTCCTTGAAAAAATCTGAAGGAATTATCCCATAGGCTTATTTCTCTGTCAAGAAACTTTTCATTATATCTGCTATAACTTTTGCATTTTTTATGATTCTGCCGGGTTTACGCTACCCATGCTCCACTTTGATTTACATAATAGCCGTCCGGTGTTCTGGTATTGCTAAGCATTGCTCCGTCTGCACCAAGATAATACCAAATTCCGTTAGTCTGCACCCAACCGGTCTTCATATAACCGGACTTATTGAAATAATACCACTTTCCATTAATCATCTTCCAGGTGTTGGCAGGATAAGAACGATCCGGATTTAAGAACCACCAACCATGTGCATCTAAAATCCAACGTCCGTTCTCAGTACCTCCCTGAGAAGAGCTTGCTCTCATCTCCAGCTCTTCAGAGCTTACCCAGTCACCATAGCTTCCGTAAGCATAGGCTCTAATCTTGTAGCTGTAGTTTCCGTTTTGGGTAATCGCAGAGCGAAAATCATAGCTTGTTCCGGTAGTTTCTCCGCTGGTGATAAACTGGCTTCCTCTATAAAGCTTTACCAGATATTTTTCCGCATTATCCACTCCGGACCATTCTGCCACACCGCTTTCATCTCTCCAGCTTACATCTCCTACAGTCAAGTCTCCGGGATTTGCCTTCAGCTTCTTGGTCTTGATGGTAAGTGTGATGGAATTTGCAGTACCTGTAGCCTTTACAAATCCTACCTCAGCTCCGCTAAATTTATAAAAATTCGCAGTCTTCAAACTGTTAGTATTGAACTTATGCTCGGAATCCGCCTTTAAAATTACCTTGAACTGGGGAGTCGTGTTGCTTTTCCAAACATTTCCCTGCATATTCAAAGCGGTTCCTTCATCATTTTGAATGGTAAAACCGTCATCACCGCTACTTACGGAAATCTTCTTTGCAGCTGAGCCGATTTCAATATCCGAACTGTCAATCTGTAAATTCACCGATCCGATTTCCGCCTTGTTTCCTGCTGCAAAGGCGGAAAATGCGGAAACCGCCATAATACTCATTAACACTGCCATTCCTTTTAAAAATGATTTCGCTTTCATAGAAACCTCCTTTTGTCTATTCGCTATCAAAAGTATAGACAAAAGTCTTTCTTCATGTGTTACAAGTTTTCTGCCATTTCATAAATTTTTCTTTACAGTTTTTCTTTTTAAGTATTTGCAAGGTCTATTTTAAGTTTTTTAGCCACAACTCCCCTTGTTTTTTATAAAGCGATAGTACCGTAATCCTTCCATAACAATGGGGTTTCATGGCTGGCAAAGATTACCGGGCGTTTATTTTGATGAGAAAGCAGATACTCCTCCAGTTTCTTCCTGTTCTCCTCATCCAACCCGGTAAAGGGTTCGTCCAAAAGCAGGAAGTCAAAGGGAAAAAGCATTGCTCTTAGAAAGCTTAAGCGTCTCTTCATTCCCCCGGAATATTTTTCAACTTTTTTCCGAAAATCTTCTTCTTCGAAAAAAACGGACATTTCCGTTAGAATTTCCTTTTTTGACAGCATGGGTAAAGCTATCTGAAGATTTTCCAATCCGCTACATTTTTCCAGCAATCGATTCTCCTGAAAAAGCATGGAAAGCTTAAAGCTCCCCTCACCCCCGGCAGCCTCTCCGAAGAGAAACTGAAGCTCCCCCCGATCCAGTTTTTCCAGAGAAGCCAAAATTCGCAGCAAGGTAGTCTTCCCCTTTCCGGATTCACCGGAAATTCTATAAATAGAATGTTTGTGGAAATCCATTTGGCAGGAAAAATCGGAAAAAAGGATTTTTTCTCCAAAACGCTTCTCTCCATTTTCAATTCGAATTTCCATTACACACATCCCTTCCTGCACAAAGCCTTAATCAGCAGTATGACCAGGATTTCCCAGAACTGAGACAAAGCAATAATCACGATGCTCCAGGCAAAGACGTCAGCCATTTCCAGGCTCACCTTGGCCTCCATCAGCTGATAGCCTATACTTTTTCCCACTTGCCCAATCAGTTCCGCCGCAATGCCGCTTTTCCAGGAAAGTCCCATAGCTAATTTCGCTGCCCCAAGCAATAAGGGATATAATGCCGGCAGATGAATATACCGAAGTCTTCTATATAGGGAAAAATGGAAGACTTCCGCCATTTCCAGTAATTTACGGTCTGTTTTATGAAAGCCCTCCAGCAGGTTAATATAGAAAATCGGAAAGGACATAAAGCCGCTTATGGTGAAGGAAAGCTTGTCCCTTCCCAGAAAGAACAAAAGAATAATAATAAAACTGGCCACAGGTAAGCTTCTTAACACAAAAACCCCCGGCTTTAAAAAATCCTCCAACAGAGAATTTCTATGGGAAAGATAAGAAAGTATCAAAGCCAGGAGTAAACTAAGAAGATAGGCCGAAAGAATTCCCAGAGAGCTTTTCCACAGGGTTCCGTAGAATTCCTGCTGCTGCAATAGTCGACTTAAGGCTTTAACACTTTCCATAGGGCCAACCAAAAGAAAGGAATTGTTCACCAATTTGGCAAACAATTCCCATAGAAGCATCCAAAATAGTATAATTCCCGCTTTACGCCATTGCTTCACATTCTTTCCTTCCTAATAATCGGAATCCATTTCGTTCTTTTCTATATCCAAGCTATGGCTTTTAAAAAGAACTGTCACTTTTCTACTATCTAAGACTGCTCATAAAAGCCCTCTTCCGGTAAGGCTCCTCCTACAGACTTAGGATTGGACTTAAAAAGAACTTGATAATACTGCTCCAAAGCTTTCTTCATCTCTTCTCCGTCAATGAAATGAATATTACAGTTTGGAATAGCCTTGGCTGCCAAAGCTTCTTTCTCTAAAATTCTCTGTTTTACCACAAGCTCCGCCGTCTTCTGAACATCCATTTCCACAGCGGCAATACTTTCCTTTTCCTCTTCCAGGAAAGCCTTTACAATTTCAGGATGTTCCTCGGCATAAGACTTTCTGACAATGGTTACTGCTGTAGGCAACTCCACTCCGTCAAAGGACTTCTTCCACTCCTCTGTAATAGAGATTTTTCTTTGTAAATTACTGTTTTGTAAAAGGGTTGCGGTGGCAAAGGGCTCCGGAAGAATTGCCACATTGTTGGGATTCTTCTGCAAATGCGCTACCGCCTCGGCGGGTTCCGTTACAAAGTTAAGATTCCCCTCCACATTGTTCTTGGAAAGCAGGGCACGAAGCACATACTCCGGTGTAGCTCCCTGTCCCGGCATATAAATATCCTTTCCTGCTAAATCCGCAATGCTGCTCACTTCCTCATTTCCGGTAATAACATACAAGATTCCCAAGGTATTGATATTCAAGATTTCCACGTCCTTATCCAGCTTTTGATATAAAACTGCCGCCATATTGGCCGGAACTGTGGCAATCTGTCCCTTTCCGGATACAAACTCCGGAAGTAAAGCATCCGGGCTTGCTTCCATTTGAAATTGATAAGGAAGTTTTTCTTCTTCACTTTTTTCCATCAAATGCACAAGACCGATGGTGGTGGGTCCCTTAAGGCTTAAAATTGTCGGACCTTCTCCTGCATCAGTCTTATTCTCCGCCTTGGATTCTTCCGCATTTTCAGAGCTTTCTACCGAGGAGCTTTTCTCTTCTACCGCAGGAGTAGATTCCTTCTTCGCTTCCGTAGAGCTCTCTCCGCCCTTGGTACAGGCAAAAAGGCCAAGGCAAAGAAGACAAAGTAACAGCCATTTCCAAAGATTTCTTTTCATATACATCCTTTCTTCTTAAACTGTAAATAAAATTTTACCGCTTTCATGCCATAATTTTCCCTCTTCATGCAGCAGCGGGTACACTAAGTAAATTGAGAATATCTAAAATACAATCTTCATCAAATCCAAAGGCTTTTCAATGGAATAATCCGCCTGTTCAATTTCTTTCCGCTCTCCATAGCCGTAAAGCGCTGCCACAGAGTCGATTCCTGCATCCTTCGCCCCTTGGATATCATAAACGGTATCTCCTACCATAAGACAATCTTCTCTTTGAAAGCCGCCCTTTTCTATGGCTTTCTCCATCAAAAAGCTCTTGTCGGAATGTTGTTCCTTCAGCTCCGTGCCAATTTCCAGGAAAAAATAAGGGGATAGACCAAAGTGGGCTATGATTTGTGTGGCAAAAAACAGAGGCTTAGAGGTTAAAAGCACAAGCTTCTTCCCTCCTTCATGCATCTTCTTCATGCATTCCTCCATCCCGGGATATAAAAAAGCGTCATACATTCCCTTCTCGGGATAGTATTCCCGATAGTAAGAAATGGCTTCCTGCGCCTTTTCTTCGGAAAAACCGTAGAATCGCATAAAAGAATCCTGCAAAGAAGGCCCCACAAATCGTCTCAGTTTTTCTTCCGGTTCATTTGGTAAGGAAAAATGATCCAAGGCATATTGCACCGACTTCATGATTCCGGAGCCGGAATCCATAATGGTTCCGTCCAGATCCAAAAATATATTCTGATACTGCTTTTTCATAAGTACTTCTTCTCCCTTTTTCTCTACTATGTTTTCCTATATGATTTCCTGCTCTTTTAGTCCTTCTGTTTCAAACAGAAATATTCTTTCCTGCTCTAATCCTTCTCCTTCAAATCGAAATATTATTTCCTGCTCTAATCCTTCGGCTTCATATAAAAATGCCCGGTAATATCCTTAGAACGAATCGTATTCATAAAGGCTTTGGGATCAATTTCGTTAATCTTCATCTTTACCTTCTTGATATCCGCTGATGAAATCACGGAATACACCATATAATGGTCTTTTCTTTCAAAGGCTCCCATGGCATGCATAATAGAGGCACCGTGATGGCAGACCTCATGGATTCCCGCCGCTATTTCATTGGGATAGTCCGTGATCACAAAAAGCGTAAGCTTTTGATAATTTCTGTAAAGTGCGGAAATGGTTTGTGTAGACACATATTGGAATATGATGGAGTATAACGCCTTCTCCCAACCGAAAAGATATCCGGCAACAGCCAAAAGAGCGGCGTTAAAATAGAAAATCAAATTCCAGGTGTCCACTCCCTTTTTCTGAGACAGATAAATCGCGATAAAATCCGTTCCTCCGGAGGTAGCATCCATCCTGAGACAAAGCGTAATGGCACAGGCATTTAAGATTCCTCCGAAGATAGAAATTAAAAGCATATCGGAGGTAATGGGCTGTAAATTCACACTATCCGTTACAAAGCCTGTGAACAAAATCATAATCAAAGATAAGATCGTGAATTTCTTTCCCACATACCGAAAACCGATATAGACCGGAATGATATTGATAATGATATTCAGTACAGAATATGGAAGCGCTAAATTAAAATAGCGTAATGCCACTCTTTGTAACAGAACCGTAAGTCCTGTAGCTCCTCCCGGAAAAAGTCCTCCCGCAGAAACGAAGGTTTTCAAGTTTAAAGCCAACAAGGTGGCTCCCGCCAAAACGCCAAGCAGCCTTTTTATATCTCTTTTTGTATCAAATTTCATAACATCCCTCCAAGATTAGTCTTTTTATTCTAACATTCTCTTTCTCTTTTGCCTAGGGTTCAAAAGGAATGTCTTTGGGAATGTCTTTAGGAACATCTTTGAAAATGTTCATTATCAAAGATTTTGACAGTGCTCTTTAAATTCGGCGAATGCAGCGCTATTTCTTAACAATTTCGATAGGAAGTCCTAATTGCATAGAAGTTATCTTGTAAGCAAAAGGAAGATTTGGTATACTTTCTTGCCGTAGTATTTAGAAAAAGCTGAGGAGAAAAACATGTCCAACCAAAAAGATTATAGAAGTTCCAAAGGGTCACAGAAAAAGAAGTCCGGCTTCCTTTCTATACTTCTTCATTATGTCCTGCCTTATCTGGTGATTAATTCCATTATTTTGTTTTTTGTTTTAGCTACCCCAAAGTTAAAGGTGAATGAAGCTACGGAAACGGATGATCCTGCTGTACGAACTCTTTTGGTTCATGTGGATTCCATTCTTCCTATTAAAGAGTTCACTGCAAAATTAGAAGGAAAAGAGCAAAATTTCACAAAGGAAAATCAAAATTACATCATTTCTCTTACCGGAAATGGAAATCTTCGGATTTCCGCAAAATCCATCAACGGAATGATGCAAGTCAGCAATACCCAAATCAATAGTTTTGATGAAAATCCTCCCGTCATCGATGAGGATAATGTTGTTCTCGGCTCCGGATATGTTGAGTTTACTGTAAGCGATGATCAGTCCGGAGTGGATTATGCCACAATTTACGGAATCGATAAGGATGGAGACAATCTTAAACCCACCAACATTGATGAAGCTAGCGGCAAGGTAACATTTTCCATGAAAAGTAATGGACTTACCGTGTATGTTTCTGACAAATCAGGAAATCAGGTTACCGGTAACTTTACTTTAGAAGAATCTCCTTATCCGAAAACCAAGGCGGATGAAGAAGCTGATAAGGACGAAGATAGCAAAAGCGAAAACAGTAAAAACAAAGATAGTAAGAGCAACACACATAACGGTAAGTCAGGCAATAAAGAGGAGGAAAGCAGCTCAGAAAAAACCGGCTCTTCCAAAAATCATACCGGTGAATATTCTGAAAAGAGCAGTGCTGAAAAGAGCTCTTCCAAGAATAGTTCGGAAAAGACTTCCTCTCACGATAACAGCAAGAGCAGTTCCGGAAAAAGCAAGTCAAATTAGATAAACTATCCTCTAATGGAGAATAGAAAAATATCTAGTAGCAAGTTTTTATAGTAAATAATAGGAGTACAAGGGATGAATTTAGAAAGAATGGAAGAATTATTGTTTTATCGAAATCTTTTAGAAACAGATTTCGTGCAGGATTTAAAGGCGGATGCTCCTTATGCTGCCCTCTCCCGTCTCTTTCAAAACTATTCCAATATGCCAAAGGGAACAAACCTTTGGCATATTTTTCTTTCCGATTTTCTTTTGCAGGACGAAAATTCTCTAAGTTTATCTGCCGAAAAAAGAGGCTGGAGTCATTTCTCTCATCCGGAATTTATCCAAAGAGAAATGGAAATCCTCTATTCCCTCTACCATTTAAACCTGTCTTTCTTCTTTCCAAAGGAACAAAAGGCTATCGACTCCGTATTTCGAGGAAAAGTTTCCGAAGCAGCCAAGACAGAGCACTTTCCCTCCTATTCCTATGAAGCGCAGCTGCTTTCCTTTAACAATAAGCTGGAAACAGCAAAGGATGCTCAGGAATTCTCCTCTATTTTGGAAATGGAATATAAGGAAAAAGGTGTAGGACTTTTCCGTTGTCATTCCGCCTTTAGCTTGGAAAAAGAAAATATTTTCGGTACAGGCTCTTCCGAATACTGTTTGGAAGGTCTTCCCTTGCAGAAGTATCCCGGATTTTCCACCCTCCTGGGCTATGAAAAGGAAATTTCCACCTTGAAAGAGAATACCGAAGCCTTTTTGGCAGGAAAGAAGGCAAATCATGTCTTACTTTACGGAGATGCGGGAACCGGAAAATCCAGCTGTATGAAGGCGCTTTTAGAGGAATATCAGTCTAAAGGACTCCGCTTTGTTTCTCTTTTCAAAAAGGATCTGGAGGGAATTCCCTTCCTCTTGCAAGCTCTTAGAGAAAGACCTTATTTCTTTATTCTTTATTTTGACGACCTTTCCTTCGAAAATTTTGAAGTGGAATATAAACTGCTGAAGGCGGTCATGGAAGGTGGCTTGGAAGGAAGGGCAGACAATATTCTGCTTTATGCCACCTCTAATCGAAGACATTTAGTAAAGGAAAATCTTTCCGATAAAAATGATATCGAATACCAAGAGGACTTACACCATTCCGATACTACGGAAGAAAAGCTTTCCTTGGCAGATCGTTTTGGGCTTTCCATCCTCTTCCAAAAACCGGCCTATACCCTTTATCAGAAAATCGTGCTTTCTCTAGCAAATAAATACAAGCTTTCTATTTCAGAGGAAAAGCTTCTGACCATGGCCAATGCCTGGTCTATCCGAAGAGGAGCCGCCACAGGACGAACAGCAGAGCAATTTATCCAGTCCTTACTGGTGCAGAAAAAGGACTAGGATTGTCCTCCTCCAGCATCTCCTCATAGCCCTTTAGGGCAGCAAAGGGAGCAAATTGTGCGGCTCGGCTCTCCTTAGACATCCTCTTCCGAAGGAGGGGGATGGGATAGCTGGTATATAAAATGGATTGATAGGAGTTTTCTCCTATCTTTTCTTTTTTTCTATCTTTCATAATCCTGTCCTTCCACGATATTCTTCGCTATAGTGGATTCCTCCTTTCTCCTGATAGAAGCCAAGTCCGAAACGCCGCTGTTATGGCCTCCAATCTGCCGGTTCCTCTCCCTTCCTCTGGCTCCCTCCAGATACTGATAGCCCTTCAGTAGGGCATTCTTTCCGAATTTCTCCATTACCGCTAAAGCTGCTCCTCTGGCCTTCTCTTCCTTTTCCAGAAATTGCACCCTTTCTGTAAGCTCCTGCTCTTCCTCCGCCGAGGTCAAAAAATGCTGAAACAAATCCAGCTGCCCCTCCGGCAAGGCTTCACAATCCCTTACATCCTCTGCGGAAATACTAAGCTTTCTGATTCTTAATCTTCTGTCCATGATTCGGTCATAGATAGCCAAAACCGCCTCTCGAAAGGCTCTGCCCTGATTGCTTCTTTTCGGAAAATGATATAGACCATGGACGGATTTCGGTACCCTTTTTCCATAGTGATTTTGGACAAGATTCCCTTCATAGCTTTCTCCTGCATTTTCCTCGTCAAAAGAAAGATAGAGTTGCACAAAGGCAGAGTCCTTCCCTTTCTTTAGTAAATCCAGCGCCAAATCCTCCGCCATCTCCTCTGCTACCATCCTTCCCTCGGAAAAGCCGTAGGGCGAAGGCAAAACCTGCCCGCTATGCAGGCTATTGCTTTTACTGTGAAAGGCCTTAATATCCTCTATCCTGCAAGTTTCATAGCCAAAGGCATGGTCAATCAAAAGCTCTGCCTGTATTCCGAAAAGCTTATATAACAAAGCCTGATTTTTCTTCTCCTTGCTTCCGGAAAGCGCCGCCATAGCAATATCTCCCATAGTATAGATTCCATAGTGAGCCAAACGATTCTCAATTCCCCGGCCAATCCGCCAAAAGTCATGGAGGGGCTTATGCTGCCAAAGGCTTTCCCGATAAGATTGCTCCGTCAACATAGCCAAACGAATCCCTTCCTTAGAGGCTTGCATGTGTTTTGCTTCGATATCCATAGCTACCTTGGCCAGATACAGATTCTCCCCTAAACCGACGGTGGCAATCATCCCTACCTCCTCATAAACTCTTCTGCAAATCTCCTCCGCCAAGACTCTACTGCTTTTTTGATAAATTCTTTCATAGGGCTTAAGATCCATAAAAACCTCATCCACGGAATAGACATGAATATCCTCCTTGGAAACAAATTCCAGATACACCTCATAAACCCGCCTGCTGTAAGCCATGTATAAAGCCATCCTGGGAGGAGCTGTAATATAGTTTACCGCCAAAAAAGGATAGGCTTTACAATCTGAATCAAAGCAGGACTTTCCCACAAGAGGCTGTCCTCCGTAAAGCTTCGACCTTTGGTAATTGATCTTTCGTACCTTTTCTACCACCTCAAAAAGTCTGGCTCTTCCCGGAACACCGTAAGCCTTTAGGGCAGGACTTACTGCAAGGCAGATGGTTTTTTCCGTCCTTTCTCCATCCGCCACCACCAAATAAGCATCCATAGGATCCAAGCCTCTTTCTCTGCACTCGCAGGAAGCATAAAAAGACTTTAAATCAATGGCCATATAGTGACATTTTCTTTCCTTTTGCACTTCCCCATACACATCCATGGCTCTATCTCCATTCTTCCTTTCTTCTCTTATTCTAAAACCAAACATTTGTTTTGTAAACAAAAAAGCAAACATTTGTTCTAAAAATGTTTGCTTAATCTTTTCTTGATCTTTCTCTTGATCTTTCTCTTGATCTTTCTCTTGATCTTTTCCTTGAGCTTTTCCTTAATCTTTCTCTTGGTCTTTTCCTTGAGCTTTTCCTTGATATTTTCCTTAATCCTTTGTATGAACTTTAAACCTTCTCCCCGGCATCAATTCGTTTCTGAAGCTCTGTCAAATACTCGTAGCGCTCATACTTTTCCAAAAGCTTTCCCTCTGCTTCTTCCTTCTGCTCCTGTAGTTTCGCAAGATAGACGTAATCCCTGCCATTGGCTTCGCTTTCCTTTTCAATAAAGGCAAGCTCCTCTTCCAATTTGGCAATCTCCTCTTCGATATGCTCAAAGTCCTTCTTCTCCTGATAGCTCATCTTTAAAAGCCTTGCACCCTGCCAGGATTTCTTCTTATCCCCCTCGGACTTTTCTTCTCCTCTATCCTCTTTGGACTCTGCTTTACTACCCTTTTCTACATTTTCCGCCTCTTCCTTTTCCTTCAAAAGCTGTACCTGATAGTCGGTATAGCCTCCCTCAAACTGGCGAATCTGTCCATTTTCCTGAAAAATAAAGAGACGGTTCACCGTACGATCCAGAAAATATCGGTCATGGCTAATCACAAAAACAATGCCCGGAAAGCTGTCCAAAAAATCTTCCAGAACAATCAAGCTGCTTAAATCCAAGTCATTGCTGGGCTCATCCAGGAACAGCACATTGGGGGCGGACATCAAAATGCGTAGCAGGTAGAGTCTTCTTTTCTCTCCACCGGAAAGCTTCTCAATGGGGGCGTACTGCATTTCCGGAGAAAAAAGGAAACGCTCCGCCATTTGGGAGGCGGAAATCAAACCTTCCTTTGTGGGCAGATATTCCGCAATCTCCTTAATGCTGTCGATTACCCTTTCCTTTTCCGGCAAATCTTCATTTTCCTGACGAAAATAGGCAATCCGCACGGTTTGTCCGATTTCCACCTTTCCCTCATCCACCGGAATTTCTCCCAAAATTGCCTTCATCAGGGTAGACTTTCCTGCCCCGTTCTTCCCGATAATGCCGATACGGTCATTCCGTAAAAAATTATAGCTGAAATTGGAGAATAAAAGCTTATCCCCATAGCGTTTTGTCAGGTTTTCACAGTTTATGGTACTCTTCCCCAGACGCACGAAAATGGAGGCTAGGCTCAGCTCTTCCTCCTCCGTTGGACCATGCATTTGAGAGAGCTTTTCATAGCGTTGCAGTCGTCCCTTTTGTTTGGTGGTTCTGGCCTTGGCTCCTCTTCGCACCCAAGCCAATTCTTTTCGAAGCAGACTTTGTCTGGCTCTTTCCTGAGCCTTTTCGATATTGAATCTCTCTGCCTTTCTTTCCAAATAAGAGGAGTAGGAGCATTCGTAGCGAGTAAAGCCTTCTCTTTCCAGCTCCACAATCACATCACAAACCGTATCCAAAAAATATCGGTCATGACTCACCAGCAAAATCGCCCCCTTAAAGCGCTTTAATTTTTCCTCCAGCCACTCCGCCATTTCCTCGTCCAAGTGGTTTGTAGGCTCGTCCAAAAGCAGCAAATCCGGCTCTGTGTTTAGGGCCGCCAAAAGAGCCAGCTGTTTCTTCTGTCCTCTGGATAAAATCTTGCAGGGAGAATAGAAATCCTCCAAGCCAATCTCCTGCATAACCTTCTTTCCAAAGGCCTCTCTTTCCTGCTCTCCCATACGAAGGGCAAAGTTCTCCACCAGAGCCTCCAAAATACTCTTCTCCTCCGGAAAATGACTTTCCTGAGTAAGATAGCTGATTTTCAAGCTCCTTCTTCGTACAATACTTCCACTGTCCAGTTCCTCTTCTCCGGCAATAATCCGAAGCAAAGTAGACTTCCCTCCTCCGTTTCTTCCGATTAATGCCACCTTCTCTCCTTCTTGAATCGAGAACTGGGCATCGGAAAACAAAACTTTATTTTGAAAGCTTTTGCTGCCTTTTTCTATATTTACAATACTTCCTGCCATAGAATCTTCCTCTTTCCTCTCCTTTTTAAGAGATTTTTCCTTGCTATAATAGCAAAGATACGGCTAAAATAGCAATGCACTGATGGAACTGTAAGTTTTCTATCCTTTAAATTGCTTAGCGGAAAGAAAGGAGCAGCATGTCTATTCGTCAATTCATTTTCCCCAAAGAAAAAACCAAGAACCTTCGTTTCTATGATGTCATCATCATTAGCTTGATTTTATTCGGAGAATTTATTATTCGCTCCAACCAGCTATTTCTAGACAGCTTAAATGCTGTAAAATCCGCTATGTTTTACGCTTTCCCCCTCTCCCCCATCCTTCTTAGCCAAAATACGGAAAGCATTACGGAAACGGTAGCGGAAACTGTGGATACAGCCACTGAAGGGGTAGCCTATTCCAGTAACCTGCAATTCCAGTTCTTTATGCTGCTTTTGGTTTTTCTCTATCTGATTGTTCGTAACTTTGATTTTAAGCAAATCCCCTTTCGCTTTAAGCTCTCCGTGATTCCCTGGTACTTTGTTTTACTTGCCATTATGGGCCTAAGTGCAGACGTTCTTTACCTTCTCTTTGATAACGGCTATAACTACTTCACCAAGGAAGTTCTCCTTTCCATGGATTTCTTTGAGTTGTTTCGGAAAATAGCCGCCTTAAGCCCCATTGCCATTATCTATGCTTTATTAAATGCCTTCTACGAAGAATTCTTCTTTTTAGGCTTACTGGGCACCGTAGACCAAAAGTACAAATGGCAAACCCTGCTTTACTCCACGATGATTCGTATATCCTTCCATACCTATCAGGGCATGACTTCCGCCCTTATTATCGGTGTGGTATTTGGACTTATGTATTACTACTTCTATACCTATAGAATCAAAAATCTCCTGCCGGTGGTTCTGGTACACTCCATGGCGGATATGTTCGGTTCGGGATTTGTGTATTTGTTTGCAAGGTTCTAGGAAAGGGAGAATTGAAATGAGTATCCCAAAATGGATTGTCACTGATGTGAAGGCTTCCAAAAGCTATGAATTACATCTTTCTTTTTCCAATGGAAAAAAAAGGAATTTTCAACTTTCTTTCAGAGCTTCAAAAACCTATATATCAACAATTAAATGATCTGGATTTTTTTCTTACTGCTCATGTAGAAGATGGTACTGTGATCTGGAATGATGAGCTTGATATTGCTCCAGAGTACCTTTACGAAAATTCTGCATTTTAATTCCTTTATCTGTAGTAAAATCTGCCATCTTTAAGGCATAGGGAATGGTCTGAGTAGCCAGCCCTAAGCTTACCGTTTGCATAGTAGCCAACTGCTCAAGCTTCCCCTCCCATGATGTATCCTTCTTTCAGAAGCATGGCCATATGACTTGACCATATCAGAAGGCTGAGTCCTAGATCCTACGGAGAAAGTAGCTTGCTGTCCCACTCTTCCAAGTCCATAGCCTTATGTAGGATGGAAAGAATTCTGTATATCTGTTTGAACTGATCCATAATCACTCCTTTTTAGGCAACAAAATACCACCGACGATCGGTGGTAGATTAGTTTTCTTTTATGATGCCTTTCTTTTTGAGCTCTTCAACTTCTTCCTTTGTTAATGGGATACCAACGATTTTTTCTTCTTCCCATGCTTTATACTTGTCGGCAAGAAGTTCTTTATACTCTTTTTTCGTCATGTTACCACCTCAAACAGATATTCTCTAGGCGTTTAAGAAAGACCGAATTCTCTACTTATCTCTCTAAGTCTTGCATCCAACTCTTTTTCAAGTTCTTTAGGGAACACTAAATTTTTAGACTCCTCAGCACTAGGCATCTTACTGTCGTCAATAAAATAAGGCCCATTTATAACATCCTCAAAGGTTGCTTTTTTATCCATACAATTATCTCCTTGTGAATATTAGGTGTTCTGATCTCTCCAAAGCCTCAATGACCCACATTGAGGCTTTCTACTCTATTGAACCATCCGGTAATCCAGCAAACTGTTCTTTGGCCTTATTATATACATCCTGAATAAGACCGTCAATATTGTCCAAAAACTTTAACTTTTCAAAATCCGCGGATATAGTTACGAATAAAATCTACTACATGGCATGAAATAATCTGCATCTTGATTTAGCTTTATTGGAAAAGCTATTTATCAGCTACTTTTCCCCGGAATAAATATAACAACGTCCCCAGAAGTAATCACCTAATCGGTGATGAAACTAGGGGGGTATCCATCCCTAAGTTTATGCGCATTGACACAGTGCGTATTGTACTATAAAATATATCTAAAGAAACAGAAAGGGGAAAGCAATATGCCGAAGAAGGCCAAGGAAATGGAAAGAATCATATTAAAAGATGGCTGGTACCTTGTAAGTCAAGAAGGCTCACACAGGCAGTACAAGCACCCGATTAAAAAAGGCAAAGTAACAATCCCTTTCCACACTAAAGAGCTTACTAAGTTTACCGAATGTTCGATTTACAAACAAGCAGGAATAGAAAGGAGCTAAGCATGTTAAGTATATATCCGGCAATATTTTACAAAGAGGACGACGGAAGGTATTCTGTTTGCTTCCCTGATTTTAATGCCGCCACTTGTGGAAACGATTTAAACGACGCCATGAACATGGCTGTTGAGTGCCTGGCTGTTCAGCTCATAGGTTTGAAACGGGACGGTGAAGCTTTCCCTGTCTCCTCTCCGGTTGATACAGTAGATCCTGTTGCCTATGCAGAAGAATTGGGAGCAGGTAAACCGTCAGATTATTTTGTAAATCTTATCAGTGTTGATGCTGATGAATATGCAAAGCTATACCTCAATAAGTCTGTCCGGAAAAACCTCACTATACCTGAGTGGATGAATGAAAAGGCCTTAGCACAAGGCATAAACTTCTCCCAGGTACTGCAAGAGGCTCTACTGGAGAGATTACAGGCTTAGTATAGAACTTTCAAAGGCTGTGGTATTTTGCCACATCCTTTCTTTTAACTTGCTCAATTAGAGAAACTCGCTACTGAATCAACACCAATTGTGGGCGGTTTCGTGGGATACATGAGCTGTAAAACATGTAAAAATCATTCTTTTTCGGTAAAAGTACATTACCGAAAAGTAAGCAAAAACCCTAGGTTTCAAGCCACTTTAGGCTTAATTCCTAGGGTTTCTTAGTAGCAGGGGATGAGGGATTCGAACCCCCATCGGCGGTTTTGGAGACCGTTGCTCTACCATTGAACTAATCCCCTTTGCTTTAAAAAAGCAACGGTATAATTCTATGCTATTTTTTGAAGATTGTCAATGCCTCTCTTATATTTTTTACCGGAATCAGTTCAATATCTTTCTTTTTTCCCTTTGCCGGTGCATGATAGGCAGGTAAGAGAATCCTTTTAAAGCCCAGTCGAATGGCTTCTTCGATTCTGGCTTCACTATGGCTCACGCCGCGAATTTCACCGGACAATCCCACCTCTCCAAAAACCATGGTATCTTCCGGAATAGAAAGGTTTCTATAGCTGGAAACAAGAGCCAAAAGCACTGCCAAATCAATAGAAGGCTCCGAAATCTTTAAGCCTCCGGCAATATTGATATAGGCATCGAACTTAGAGCACTCAATGCCTAAGCGCCTTTCCATTACCGCAAGGAGCATATGCAAACGATTATAATCCATACCGTTTGCGGTTCTTCTGGGGAGGCCGAAGTTGGTGGCCACCAAAAGTGCCTGAATTTCCATAAGAATCGGTCTTGTTCCTTCCAGACCGCAGGAAACTATGGAGCCTGAGCAGTCCAGAGCACGGCCTGCCAAAAGTAAAGCGGAGGGATTTTCCACCTCGCAAAGCCCCTTCTCTTCCATCGTGAAAACGGCAATTTCATTGGTGGAACCAAAACGATTTTTTTGTCCGTGCAGAATACGTAGCTGGCTGTTCTGTTCTCCCTCAAAATACAAAACCACATCCACCATATGCTCTAAAATCTTCGGCCCGGCAACATTTCCATCCTTGGTCACATGACCAATCACCGCTATGGTAATTCCTCGATCCTTAGCAAGACGAAGCAAGAAGGAGGTACATTCCCGCACCTGACTGACGGAACCGGGAGAGGCAGTTACCTCCTCCAAGAACATGGTTTGGATGGAGTCAATCACCAGAAAATCAATCTCTCTTTCCTCCACCACCTCCAAGAGTTGATTCAAGTTACTTTCGGACAGAAAATAAAGCTCCCCTTCCACTTCTCCCATGCGATTGGCCCTAAGCTTAATCTGCTTTAACGATTCCTCGCCGGAGACATAGAGAACTCTCTTCCCTCCCTTGGAAGCCAAATGCAGGCTTACGGAGAGGAAAATGGTGGATTTTCCGATTCCCGGATCTCCCCCTAATAAAACGAGGGAGCCGGCCACCAGGCCACCTCCCAATACTCTATCCAGCTCTCCATAGCCGGTAGAAATACGATCTTCCTTATCTAATGGAATTTCCTCCAGCTTTTTCGCCTCTGCTTTTTTCAGGGGAAGCATAGAGCCTGCTCCCCCCAGTCTTTTTTTACTTTCCTTTGGAGCCTCCACCATAGAGTTCCAGGCCTTACAGGAAGGACACTGTCCCAACCACTTGATGGTCTCATACCCACATTCCTTACAGAAAAAAAGATTTAAACTTTTTGGCATTCTTCCTTCCTTTTTCTAATGCTGGTCTTTAATTTCTCTCCGGATCTATCCATTTTCACGGTAACCAAAGAGCCCTGGGGAATCTCTCCCTCTAAAATGGCTTCAGACAGTAAGTCCTCCACCTGGGTTTGGATGGTTCTCTTTAAAGGTCTTGCACCAAACTTAGGATCATAGCCCTTTTCCACCAGGAAGTCCTTTGCCCCCTTATCTAAGCGTAAACCAAGATCCAGTTCGCCCTTTGCACGCTTATACAGCTGGGACAGAAGAATATCCAAAATCTTGGACATATCTTCCTTACTGATGGGTCTAAAGACAATGATTTCATCAATACGATTCAAAAACTCCGGTCTAAAGAGGTTTTTCAGCTCTTCCAAGACCTTATTCTTCATGTATTGATAGTCTTTATCCAGCTGTCCGGGAGTGGTTTCAAAGCCCAACTTTTTCGGGCTGATAATCTGTTCCGCCCCTGCATTGGAGGTCATGATAATGATGGTGTTCTTAAAGGAAACCTTTCGTCCCTGAGAGTCGGTGATATGTCCGTCATCCAACACCTGTAAAAGAATGTTCAGCACATCCGGATGGGCCTTCTCAATCTCATCAAATAGAATAACAGAGTAAGGATTTCTTCTTACCTTCTCGGAAAGCTGTCCACCCTCATCATAGCCTACATATCCGGGAGGGGAACCGATCATCTTGGAAACACTGTATTTTTCCATATACTCCGACATATCTACACGGATAAGGTTTTGTTCAGAGCCGAAAATCACCTCCGCAATAGCCTTGGACAGCTCTGTCTTTCCCACTCCGGTTGGTCCCAGGAACATAAAGGAACCAATGGGGCGCTTAGGATCCTTTAAGCCTACGCGTCCTCTCTTAATAGCTTGCGCAACGGCCTTCACCGCCTCATTCTGACCAATCACTCTTTCATGAAGAAGATTCTCCAGATTCTTCAGCCTTTCCGTCTCCGTTTCTTCCAACTTCTTGGTAGGAATCTTGGTCCAATCGGAAACTACCTGAGCAATGTCTGACTCCCGTACGTGAAGACGGTTCTCTTCTCTTTCCGTCTTCCAAAGCTCCAGCTCCTTACTCAGCCGTTTTCTTCTCTGCTCCTGTTTTTTCTTAATCTGAGAAGCGCCTTCAAAATCCTCCCTGCGAATGCAATCTTCCTTTTCTTCTTCAAACTCGGCAATCTGAGCTCTTAATTTCTTGATTGCTGCAGGCTCTCCACTATTTAAAATGCGGATTTTGGAAGCAGCCTCATCAATTAAATCAATGGCCTTATCTGGCAAATACCGATCATTAATATAGCGGGCACTAAGCTTCACCGCCGCTAAAATAGCCTCTTCTTCAATCACTACCTGATGATGCTCTTCGTAGCGCTCTTTGATCCCTTCCAGAATCTTGATGCTTTCTTCTTCTGTTGGTTCTTCAATCGTAATCGGCTGAAAACGTCTTTCCAGTGCCGCATCCTTTTCGATATGCTTTCTATACTCCTCCAGGGTGGTTGCACCGATAATCTGCAGCTCTCCTCTGGCTAAGGCAGGCTTTAAAATATTGGCAGCATCCAAAGCGCCCTCAGCGCCTCCCGCTCCGATAATAGTATGAATCTCATCAATAAAAAGAAGCACTTCACCGTCTGTTCTTGCCTCTTGAATCACCTTTTTAATTCTTTCCTCAAACTCTCCACGGTATTTGGAGCCTGCCACCATGGCAGATAAATCCAAGGTTAATAAACGCTTTTTCAAAATACTGTCCGGAACATCCTTTGCCGCAATTTTATTGGCCAGACCTTCCACCACAGCCGTCTTTCCTACACCCGGTTCTCCCACAAGACAAGGATTGTTCTTGGTTCTTCTGGACAGAATCTGAATCATACGCATAATTTCCTGTCCGCGACCAACCACCGGATCCAACTTTCCTTCCTTTGCCAAAGCGGTAAGATCTCTGGAGTACTGATCCAAAGTTGGGGTTTGCACGGATCGTACTTCCTTCTCTCTATTATTTCTCTCTTCCACCAGATTGTCTCTTCCAATGGCGGAATTCAGCTGGGTATAAATCTTTTGCATGGAAACACCCAAGGTGGAAATAATACGGGATGCTACACAGTTTCCATCCTTTAATATCGCCATTAATAAATGTTCGGTTCCCACCAGACGGGACTGCCCTTCTCTGGCTTCCTGCATCGCCTGCTCCAAAACTCTCTTGGCAGATGGTGTATAGCCACTGGGGTCCGCTAGAGAAACACCGCTTTCTCCGCTTACCATGAACTTGGCAATCATATCCGCAATCTTTTCTTCCGTTACACCGTTTGCCTTTAAAACCTTTCCGGCAACGGCGGTACCTTCCCGTACAAGTCCCAAGAGGATATGCTCTGTTCCAATATATTGATGATGACACTCTTCAGCCACCTCTATGGCAAGCTGTAAAGACCTTTGTGCCTGTATCGTAAACTGATTCATTTTCTCCACCTTATCCTTTTCTATACAATACTGTTTCTGCTTTTATAGCCCCTAAAAGCAGTGTTGTCCAGTTAAAATTTTCTGATTGAATCTAAATATTTTATCATGATAGCAAAGCTTTTTGAATAATCTGTGAAGGAGTCCTATAAGAAATATTTTCATGAAAAAAAGCAGTATAGCCTTAGGACAGATCTCCTACTTTTTATGGCTATACTGCATGATAAACAGCTTCTACATCATGTTTCTCTTAATTCTATAAGCCATTACAGCTTTTAAATTCTTTACGGCTCATAGAACTTACAGCTCTTCGATTTCCAGCTCTACTTCTTTGGTATGCTCCAAAGAATCCTCTTTTTTATGTTTCTCTTTATCCGCCAATCTCTTTTTATCTTCAGCAGATAAAGAAATCGCTCTGGTGGCTCCTAAATCGGCATCCTCGATATCGGAGCTGTTCTCTCCCTCATGGTGCACATTGGGTCTACGACCAATCAGCTTAGTCCTTCCCTCTTCTTCCTCTTCCTCCGGGAAATCCTGATCCTTCATGGGAAATTCTTCCTTTAATGAGAAGCGCTCTACATTGGGACGACTTTCCTTTCGCTCTCGCTCCAAGGTTTCTCTCTGGAAAGCAATAATTTTCTTTAATTTGCTACGTGTCTGCCACAGGAAGATGGATAGGGCGGCAAGAAGCAAAGCCACTAAGGCAAAAACAATGCTCAAGATTGTCTGTACATTATATTTTCCTACCAAAGTATCATATTGATTTAATAAAGTTGGATAGCTTTCCGCATTTTTCTTCTGCTCAGCCTCTAAGGGATCCTGAAAATACCGCTGAATGGTTTTTTCCTTTAAGTCGTAACGATAAAAGTGTAAATCCCCCGCATCATTCATTCCATAAACAATAATGTACTGATGCTCTGTATCGGCCTTCCATACCCATCCCTTTACCTGATGACCGTCTACATCAATGGTGCTTTCCCAAAAGCCATCCGGAATCTTTACATCGGAGCCGGGATTCATAATGGTAATGCTCTTGTCCTTTGCGGTAAGCTTAACCCCCTCGTTCTTGGTCTCCGCCTCTTCACTTTCTTCTGCAGAGGCTGAAGTTTCCGCCGCACTTTCACTGCTTGTTTCTTCTGCAGTAATATTTACAGCACCTTTTCCCACATGGGTAAGGTTTAAAAGACTTTCATCCCCGCTGTATATTTCCTGCTTTTCTACCGTAATACTGGACTGTCCTGCGGAAGCAGCCTTGAATTTCAAAGCAAATGCCAAGGTATTTGCTACGGAATTATCGCCGGTACCGTGTACACGCAGAGTTCCTGCACCTCCATCAGTATTCGTTCCGCTGACAAACTGCAAAGAATTACTGTCGTAGCGAAGGGTAATATCTACTCTGGCTAAAGGAGTATCACTCTTCACCTTCATATTCACCGTGATTTCTTCTCCCACCTTACCTGTCGGATCGGAAAAGCTTAGCTGTCCGTCTGCCGCAAAAACAGCTATGGAAAACAGAAAGCTGAGCAGGCAAGTATATAGTATATATTGTAATGATTTCATTATTATTTCCTCAAATTCCTCTGATTCGAGTCTTCCCATCCTCTGACAGTACCCGAAGCTTTACTCGACACATTCCGTTATATTTTACTGAAAGATGAGAATTCTTTCAAGACTTTTTAACCAAGAGGACTCTTTCCAATCTCCACTACTTCTACACCGCTCTCTGTCTTCCCTGCTGAGCTGTTTGTGTTGCTTCCATTTCCATTAGCACCTGCATTTCCGGCATTGCTTACTGTGCTATTACCGCTGCCCGAGCTATCTCCGGAACTGTTGCCACCATCTTTTCTTGTGGGTTTCTCATCTCCGGTAGGAATCGGCTCTTTCTGTCCCGGCATATCCTTATATACGGGGATGGAGAAAACCAGGGCTTTATTCTTCATATCTTTGCTGTAAGCTGAAGATAACTTTGCCCCTTCCTCGGCAGCTCCCTGTACATTGGTCATATATTGATGCTTAAACAGGTTGGATCCTTGTACATTCCACTTCTTCAGATACAAAGTATTCTGTCCTGCATTCATATAATTTTCCGCAAAGAACTGTGCTCCGCCCACAATAGACTTTTCTCTGCTATTCCAGGGACGCATATAGCTGCCACTTTGCTTGGCATACCAAATACCTCTCTCGATGGCTCCCATCTTTCCATCCTGGTAAGCACCGATATTAAAATAATTGTAATGTCCGCTACTTCCGGAAATAGAACCGCTGCTTCCTTTTCCCTGCTCCTGTAAAATCATGGAAGCCAGAACATAGGGATTCTGCTTAGACTGCTCCGCAGCCTTCATAATAATACTCACGTAATCCACACCGCCTGCATTTGTTCCGTTACTTGTATTGGAATTGTCTGCAGATGCCGCTGCGGTTCCGGAAGGAATAACCGTTCCCTCCGCATTTGATATGTTTGCTCCCGGTCCTTCATTGGAAATGACTACTGTTTCTGTTGAATTCTGGGTAGAGGAAGCATCTCCGCTTCCGCTGTTTCCCCCATTTCCACTGCCTTGACTTACGCTATCCATAAAGCTGCCCTTTAGCATGGCTGCCAAACCGTCTCTCGTCTGTTCCTCCGGATTATAGCTATGGAGTAAGAATTGGAAAATGTAGGACTCATCCAAAAAGTTTCTGGGATCCATATAGTATGCTGTTAATTGCCTGGAGGCACCAACCCAGGTAGGACCGTCAAATCCTACCCATGTTCCTGTATTCCAGTCATATTTTCCCTGCTCGGTGGACTTCCAGGATGAAATAGCATTCTTGTCCACAAGACTGCTGGTTCCTTCCATCTCTCCGTCTAAAACTCTCTGCCAATCCAAATTGGTATGTAAAGCCTTAAACTGCCAGTTGGGAAACTCTGCATGGAGAGCTCTTAGGCCGTCCTTATAAGCTTCCGGAAAGCCCTGTTGATTTAAAGCGTTCTCAAAGGCCTCATCCCTTTGGTATTGAACCGGAAATTTTACAAAATCGGAACGAATATATCCGCTTCCCCCTTGGAAATTAACCGGATACCAGCTTTCTCCGGAAGAGTTTTGCACCGGATCCCCTACTTTAACGGCTGTATTGGAATAAAGGTTCGTCACCTTTTTACTGTTTTTATTGGCTTCAGCTCTTACATTGACCATACTGCCCTTAATTACGGCATCCTTTTCTGTAGCAAAAGCTTGCGTAGCAAAAACGCTGCTCAAGATTAATCCTAAACTTATAAAACGTCTCCAACTTGTTCTTCTCATTTTTCTCCCTGCCCTTTACGCCAAAGAAGGATGTTCTCGAAGAAGCATCTCTTTGTGATTCATCAGGGAAAAAATCCCTGTCTTTATACATCTGCAATTCTATAGGAAATTATAAAGATTAAAAAATAATTTTCAATGAAGATTTTCTTGCATCATTTTAATTTTTTTATTTCCTTCCGTCAATGCTTCTTGGAATTATTCAGACAAATGACAAAGAAACGTAATGAACGAGGATATGAAGAGATATTAGCTGGAATGAATTTATCCTCTAACGTATAGCTTTTGGAACGGGACACGCTCTCGCTAACCTCGCCTCATAGCGGCACTAAGCTTTTACATAACAAAAGCTAAGTGCCGACGGGCTCAGATTGTCCCTTATCAAAAACTATCCAAGAAGAGAGCAATATGATACTCCTCTGCTTATAGACTCTAAAAGAATGAAGACGGAAACAAAAAGAACTGTAAAAATCAAATTAATAAAGCGATTTTCGGCAATATAGGTCTGAATGCGGGGTAGTCTGAGCCCATCAGTACTTACTGAAAGCGAGCAAAGCGAAGCTTGAAGTTAGTACTGATGGGCTCAGACTACCCCGCATTCAGACCTATATTGCTTAGAAAATCATTTTGATTTTTACAGTCTCTTAGATTTGTTTTGTCCTTCTTCTACCTCAATTTACACCGGGTAGGCTTTATTTTCTTTGTCTGCGTTCTTTAACGCAATGCCGGATTTCTGGGCATCTCTGTACTGGAAGAAGTCCTTGGCTACCTGAGGGAATAATGCATAAGACAGTACATCCTCCGGCTGCTGTGTCCATTCCTTACACTCTTCCTTAAACTGTTCAAGCTGTGGCGGAATGTGGTCTGCAGGGCGATCTGTCATCTGCTTCTCTCCCTTTAAGACCTTCTTCAGCATTTCTTCGTCCATAGGCTTTACGGTTCTACCGAACTCTCCTGCAACCAGCTTGTAAGACTCCTTGGGAACCATCTTATACCGCTCTCCGGTAACCACATTCATTACTGCCTGGGTTCCTACAATCTGAGAAGAAGGGGTAACCAGTGGCGGCTCTCCAAAGTCCTTACGCACTCTTGGAACCTCCTCCAAAACCTCCTGAAGCTTCTCGTCCTTTCCAGCCTGATGCAGCTGGGAAATCAGATTAGATAACATTCCTCCGGGAACCTGATATTTTAAGGCCTTGATATCAACGCCCAATACCTTTGTGGAAAGAAGGCCGGACTTGATACATTCCTCCCGGTAAGGCTGGAAATAATTGGAAATCTCAATAAGCTTGTCCAGATCAAGGCCTGTATCATACTCGGTGCCCTGTAAAGCCGCTACCATAACTTCTGTAGATGGCTGGGAAGTTCCCATAGCCAGGGGAGTGGATGCGGTATCAATGATGTCCGCTCCTGCTTCAATAGCCTTTAAATAGGTCATGGAAGCCATACCGGAGGTATAGTGGGTATGCATTTCGATAGGAAGAGAGGTTCCTCTCTTTAAGGCAGCAACAAGCTCTGTTGCCTCCTTTGGAAGAAGCAGGCCTGCCATATCCTTAATGCAAAGGGAATCCGCACCGAGATTTTCTACATCTCTTGCCAGGTTCTCCCAGTATTCCAGGGTATAGGCATCTCCCAGGGTATAGCAAAGAGCAATCTGAGCATGTCCCCCTTCTTTTCTGGTGGCCTTTACGGCAGTTTCCAGATTTCGAATATCATTTAAGCAGTCGAAAATTCGAATGACATCAATACCGTTGGCAATGGATTTTTCTACAAAGTACTCCACCACATCATCTGCATAGTGATTGTAGCCTAAGATATTCTGTCCACGGAACAACATTTGCAGCTTCGTATTCTTAAAATGTCTTTTCAACATCCGAAGTCTTTCCCAGGGATCTTCCTTTAGGAAACGAAGGCAGGCATCAAAGGTCGCTCCTCCCCAACATTCCACCGCATGGTATCCTACCTGATCCATCTTGTCCAAAATAGGCTCCATCAATTCACTGGGCATTCTTGTGGCAATCAAGGACTGGTGCGCATCTCTCAGCACGGTCTCCGTAATCTTAACTTTTGCCATATTTTCCCCTTTCTATTTCACTCCAAACACAGCCATAAAGATTCCTGCTGCAACCGCTGTTCCGATAACTCCTGCCACATTTGGTCCCATGGCATGCATTAAAAGGAAGTTGGTCGGGTCTGATTCCGCTCCCACTTTTTGGGATACTCTTGCCGCCATAGGCACTGCAGAAACTCCTGCGGAACCGATTAACGGATTAATCTTCTTTCCGGAGGCATAGTACATAATTTTTCCAAGAAGTACTCCTGCCGCTGTTCCAAAGGCAAAGGCTACCAGTCCCAAGAACACAATCTTTAAGGTATTTACATTTAAAAAGGCTTCTGCAGAGGTGGTTGCTCCTACAGAGGTTCCCAGTAAAATAACCACAATATACATCATGGCATTCGCCGCAGTATCCGTTAACTGCTTTACTACTCCGGATTCTTTAAATAAATTTCCCAGCATCAGCATTCCCACAAGAGGGGCTGTTGTGGGTAAAATCAAACAAACCACAATGGTTACCACGATGGGGAACAGTATTTTTTCCAGCTTGGAAACCGGTCTTAACTGCTCCATCTTGCACATCCGCTCTTCCTTCGTGGTTAAAGCCCGCATAATAGGCGGCTGGATGATTGGCACCAAAGACATATAGCTGTATGCCGCAACCGCAATAGGTCCCAGTAATTCCGTCTGTCCCAGCTTGTTGCAAAGGAAGATGGAGGTAGGACCGTCCGCGCCTCCGATAATAGAGATAGCTGCCGCAGCCGCTCCGTTAAAGCCAAGAAAAATGGCAATAAAGTATGCAGCATAAATACCGAACTGTGCCGCTGCCCCCAGCAAGAAGCTGATAGGGTTCGCTATCAGAGGGGAGAAGTCCGTCTGGGCTCCCACACCCAGGAAAATCAAAGACGGTAAAATGGTCCATTCATCTAAACGGAAGAAATACCATAAAAGTCCCCCGGTTCCATTGATAGACTTTTCCGGGCTTAACATAATATCCGGATAGATATTTACCAAAAGCATTCCGAAAGCAATAGGTACCATCAATAGGGGCTCAAAGCCCTTGGCGATTCCCAGATACAGGAAAACCAGGGCAACGAGAATCATCAGATAATTTCCCGGAGTAAGATGAAAGAAGGCCGTTTGCTGTAGTAGATTGGATAAGGTCTCTACTATATTCATGAAAATATCCTCCTATCCTAACTTTAGGCGTTTAAGCTGGCCAATTTCGCACCGGATTCTACGCTGTCTCCCACCTTTACATTAATGCTGGCTACAACACCATCCTGGGGAGCTACAATATCATTTTCCATCTTCATGGCTTCCAGTACCAGGAGCACATCTCCAGCCTTTACGCTATCCCCTTCCTTCGCCTTCACCGCAAGGATCTTTCCGGGCATGGGTGCGGATACTGCCACATTACCTTCCTTTGCAGCTGCTTGGGGCGCGGAGGCTACAGGAGCAGCTGCTGCGGGAGCGGATTTCTCCACTGCCTTGGGAGCGGAAACAACACCGCCGTTTTTCTCTTCTACTGTCACATCATAAGCTACACCGTTTACTGTAATTGTATACTGCTTCATAATCTCTCCTTATCTCCGTCTTCTAATCGAACGAACCACCAGGCCGTTGTTTAATTCCTTGGCATCCTTAAAAGGATTTTCCACAACCTGCTCCGCTTCATAGGCCTCAATAGCCGCCATCATTACAATACTTAACACATCCTCGGGAATACCCTCTTCTTTTTCTATAAGCGGAACCACTCGCTTGGGAACTTGCTTTTCTACCGCCTTAGCTGTAGGAGCCGGCATCTTTCTCTTAGCCTTTTTCTCTTGGTGTTTTTCTTCCCAAATGTGAATGTACTTAAACAGGCTGATAATCCAGGCAATGAAAATGAGTACGGCAAAAACCATTCCCATTCCCACCAAGAGATTTTGTCCGGCGGAAGCCATCTTCTCTTCCATACTATACTCCGGAACAAAACTCATGGAGGTAAAGCCGCTGTAATCCTCTTTTAAGGATGCATCAAAGTCTAATTTTCTTTTTTCGAACTGTGCCACAAGATGGAACTTGTATTCTCCATTCTCTTTTGTGACAATGTTCTCCTTGACCTCCTGAAATTCTCCCAGCTCCTCTTTGTCATTCTTGAAATTATTTAAGGCATTATAGAGAACCTCTTCCTTAGCCTTGTAGGCCTCCTGAATCCCCTGATTAAGACTACTCTCATCCTGGGTTACCATAGAGGTAAAATACTGCTCTATCGTTTGTTCAAGTTCAGCCGATGTGGAAGGATCCAAGGCTTCCGCTTCCACAGTCTGCTTTCCGCAGGAAAGCAAAAAGAGGGACAGAAGCAAAGTACAGAGGAGGAATATTTTATTTATCTTCTTCATTTTCCCCTCCTAGTTGCTTCCGAATTTTTTATGAAAATCAAAGTTAGCCTTTCCGTATAACATTTCAAAGGCGGAAATAATTCTTTGACGGCTTTCCTCCGGTAAAATCAAATCATCCACATATCCTCTCTTTGCTGCAGCCAAAGCAGAGGATTTCTCCGCTAAAAATTTCTTACTTTCCTCTTCTCTCTCGGAAGCGGATTTTTCAGGATACAAAATATCCGCTGCATACTTGGCATCCATAATGGAAATCTCAGACTCGGGATAAGCATAAACCAAGTCCACCCCCAGACCCTTGCTGCCAATTGCCGCTCCTGCGGAACCGATAGCCTTCTTTACGAGGCTCACCATAGGCACGGAAGCATTTCCATAGATGGAAAGAAGACTTGCCATAGCCTTTGCCATGTGCTTTTCATTGCAAGAGCAGTTTTCAAAGCCCGGCACATCACACACTGTCAGGATAGGAATAGAATAGCTGTTGCAGAAGCGAAGGAATTGATCCATCTTTTCCACTGCCTTCCAATGTAGAGGCTCACCGTTAGTAACCACCGCACCCACAGTCTGTCCATTTAAGGAAATAAAGGCAGTAACCGCCCCCTCTCCAAAATGAGACTTTACTTCAAAGATTCTTCCTTCATCCGAAAGAGTTTCCAGTGTCTCTCTCGGTGCCAATGCAAAGAAGCCCTCCACACTGCGGTTTAAGCTGTCTTCCACATCCTCCTGATAAGCAGCATCTTCATTATTGGCAGGCAAAAAGGCAAATGCCTTACGGACTTCATCAAAAATCTCTTCTTCCGTGCCGTAAAAATCAAGATTTCCCTGTTTAGCCTGAGCTTCCGCTTTCGCAAAAGCCTCATCCTTATTGCCCTCCACGCCGTCAGGAGCGGTAAGAAATAATCTGGCCTCCTCTTTCTCCATAAAAGAAAAGTCGGAAAGAGAAGGAAGAATGGCAAGACCACCTCCTACCTGGCCGAAAATCACCGTATATTGGGGAACCAAGCCCTTCGCCTTTGCCTTTTTCTCGTAAATGGTGGAAAGGGCAAAAATAGCATCTGTAGCTTCCGGAATACGAAGTCCGCTGGAATCCAGTAATTCCACCACAGGGCATCCCATCTTCATGGCTGTATCATAGAGACTTGCAATCTTCTTTCCATGCATCTCTCCAATGCTTCCGGAAAGTACCTCTCTGTCTTGTGCATAAATATATACCGGCTTACCGGAAATACTGCCATACCCACAAATGACCCCATCAGATGCTTCCTGCTTTTCTCCGGCATTAAAATCCGTACTTCTGCTGCAAACATGGGCACCGATTTCCACAAAACTGGATTCATCCAGCAAGGCCTCTATACGCTTCCTTGCCAAAGAGTTACGCTGATCCATAATCTTCCTCCATTTCTATTTTGGGGGCAAATTGCCCTTTTAACATGGCTTATTGTAAACGATAGCAAAATCTAATTCAAGCCAAAGAAATAACAAACTTTTAATATATGCTTCTATTTTTTAAAGCGTATTCCCTTAGGATAGAGATTTCTGAGCCTTCCGTTTCGGTAGTATCCAAAGCCCAAAGGAAGTCCGTCACAAGTACAAAGAGCCAATCCTTTATCGCTTTCTTTGTCGCTTTCTTTGTCGCTTTCTTTATCGCTTTTTTTATCGCTTTCTATATTACTTTTTTTACTGTTTCCCTTGACTTTCCTGTCGGCTATAAGAAAATTCCGAAGCTCTTCTTGCTCTACCGCAATTTCTTGTCCATTGAGATAGGCCTCTACCCTTCTGTCTTCTCCGGACAAGGAAAGTCTGTAAAGCAATTTGGTCTCCGGCGATTTTTCAGGAAGCTTTGTAAGAGCATCCCCCCATTTAGGAAGGTCTATAGCGTGGCTTAGGCTATGACTCCATTCCCAGCTCTTCTTACCTTCCTCCAAAACCGCAATACCGATTCGAAGCAAAGGTAGGGATAAAAAGCATTTTAAAGAAGAGGGATAATAAAAATATTTTTTAGCCTTCTTCTCCCAAAGCATGGAAAGCTTAGAAATGTCCACATCCTCTCTCTCAAGATCCTTTCCCTCTTTCCGAAAAAGAGAAAAATACTGTCCCTCTCCCACACTGTTATGAAAATAAAGATGCCTCTCTCCTAAAAAGCTGAGCTCCGGATGCTTTTCTAAAATCCATTCCCGCATTTCTTCATTTTCCTCCTCGGAAAATGTACAGGTGGAATAGGCCAAAAGCCCCCCTTCCCTGAGCATTCCCAGGGCATGACCAAGAATATCTCTTTGTAGACCTGCACATTGGGAAACCTTCTCTAAAGACCAATCCGCTATGGCCTCCGGATTTTTCCGAAACATTCCTTCTCCGGAGCAAGGTGCATCCACTAAAATTCTGGAAAAGAATGCCGGAAATTGCGCTTCCAGCTCTTCAGCGGAGCAGGAGCTCACCGCCACATGGCTATAGCCCATACGTTCCACATTTTTGGAAAGATTTTTAGCTCTTTCCATAATGAATTCGTTGGAGAGAAGGATCCCGCCTTCCTCTGTCTTTAGGCGATCGGCAATCTGTAAGCTCTTTCCTCCCGGACTGGCACAAAGATCCAGACATCTGTCAAAGGGGCGAATTTCCATATAAGGAACCACAGACATGGCGGAAGGGTCCTGAATATAATAAAGTCCCGCTTCATGGTAGGCATTATGCCCGATTTGCACTCCTATACTTTGTAAATACTCTTCATCACAAAGGTATTCTCTAGCCAAGGCGAGACCGTATTCGTTCTTTGAATTTTCTAGTTTTAAGCTTTCCGATTTTAACTCTTCCAGCTTCCATTTTTCCTTCCATTTCTCTAAAGGAAAATCCGGATTAGCCTCCACCTTCTGTAAATTCAGCCGAAGCCCTCGCTTCGGAGGCAAAGAACAGGCTTCTAAAAAAGCCTCCCATTCCTGCCCCAGCCTGATTTTCATTCTTTCACAAAACTCCTCAGGCAATGAAATATGATTTTCCTGACAGCTCTCCTTCATTTACACTTCCTCATCCTTTTTTACACCGGCATAGTCTAAAAGCATTTTCCCTAAGGCCTTTCCGGCAGAGAAAAATCCTGAAAATGCTCCGTAATGATAAAAACGCACTAAAAGCATTCCAACCGGCAGGGCTAGAACCATTCCGGAAATCCCGTAAAGCTTATAGCCTAAAAAGAGAAAAATCAGAGCCAGTAAAGGGGGAAGCCCTACCGCATCCCCAATGATCTTCGGCTGCAAAATCTGTCGAATCATCTGGCTTAGAATGTAAATCAATAAAAGAGCCAAAAAGAGTAAAAATTTTCCCTTTAATAAAATCAGCGCCATCCAGGGCCACATAATAAATCCCACGCCGAAAACAGGGAGGGCATCCAAAAAAGCGGTTAAAAAAGCCAGAGGAATCGCAAGCTCCACTCTTAATAAGGAAAAACCAACGCTTAAGAGAATAAACACACAAAACATGATTTGAATCTGCGCCCAAACATAACCCTTTAAAATCTTTTTTCCGTCCTCCTTAAGAAGCTGCATATATTTTCTGAACTGCTCCGGAATATTTCGATGGAGAATCGATAACAGCTTTGCCCCTTCCTGAGAAAAGCAAAGGGCAGACAGTATGGTAATAATCAGGTAAAGGAACAGCTCCGGCAAACCGCTAACCACATGCAAGGAAAATTGCAAAGCCGGAGAAGTCCATTTATTCATCATGGTTCTTCCTAAGCTGTCCAAAGTGCCCGGAAGATCCGACAGCAGGTTTTGGATGAACGGAGGAAAGTAAGGCAAATTTTCCTCTATCATTTTCTCCAGTTGATGCTTTAAATCCTGAATTTCCAAGGGCAAATGAGAAATACGCTGCTTAATCATGGGAAGTCCCAACTGCATAAGACAAAAGCAAAGATAGAAAAACAAAACGAAAATAGCTAAAGTCAGCACCAGAGATATTTGCTTTTTCTTGAAAAACGGAAATCTCTTTTGCAAAAATGAAATCAAAGGATTTAAGCAAAAGGCAATAATCGCCCCAAGAGTAAAGGGAAGAAAAAAGAACAAAAGCTTTGGGAGAAAATACAGAAAGAAAAAGCATACTACCAAAGGAAAAAGCATTTTATAAAGATACAGCAGAATTTTTTTCATGAACAAAGCCCTTCCATAGAACTGCGAGTACAAGCGTCACAGCAAAGTAAAAAATGCTGGAAGCATTGGAAAACCAGGTGGTAAAAAAGGAAAAGAGAAAGTAAAAAGCAAATTGGATATATAAGGCGCCACCAAAAGGATTTTTCTCTTTCCTTGAAAGCTCTTTAATCCGGGAAGAAAGCAGGCCCAACACTAAAGAGAAAAGCATAACGCCCAAAAGGCCGAAATCATAGTAGGCATCGTACAGAATCCCCAAGGTAGACAGCTCCTCCTTGGTTAAATAGACCGGATAGGCCAAGGGAAAATCAAAAAAGAATTTCGCCCCGGAAAGGGTTAAAAAGGGATAGGCCATACGAAAACCATGGGAATGTTCCTCTATGTTTTGTGTCAGCAAATTGAAATTCTCATAATTATTGGCAATGTACATATAGGGCTGTACCAAAAAGATGGGAAGCTTATCGTTTTTCATTTCAAAGATTCCCATAAGATAGGAAACGGAATGGGCTCTTTCTATCGTAAGAAAAACATAGGCAGACAGCAAAAAAAGAAATAATAAAAGCAGATATCTTTTCCGAATTCTTAAGCCCTGATACAAGGCAGAAAACACAAATAAAAACAGGGAAAACAGAAGCTGAAAACGGGAAACCAAAAGGATTGGTAAAAGAAGAGCTAAAAATAAACTGATGCCTGAAAACAGCTTCAGGCTGCCCTCTTTTTGATATAAAAAAGGAAGAAGCATAGGAACCAGCACAAAAAGAGTGGTGAAATAATGGAGTCCCTTTAGATGAAAATAAGAATATGCGTGGGGGGTATGCTCCGTAAATAAAGGAATATAGCCAAGAGCCAATGCCTCTATCACAAAAGAAAAATAAGAAAGCAAAAGAAGTCCCAAAATGCAAAGCTTTAAAAATTGTCCTTCTGTAAAGTTCCACCGATATTCTTTCCCGGATAAATCCACCTTCTTTGCTTCTTCCGAGAAGATTTTTGTATTTTTCAGAGAGCGGGAAGCCGCAAATTCAGATAAATACGTTCTACCGTGATAGCCCAAATAGAATAAAAGGTAAGCCAAATAAAAGCTTAGCCAGGTATGAATGGTCCAGGGAGAAGAAAGCTTACTAAGCTGTAAAGTAGCCACGCCCTCTCCAAAAAGTAATCCCAAAGCAAGAAGACCGGACAATGTTACACTACTTCCTTCTCTCTCTCTTTCTCGAAGAAAAAGATAAAGAGACAAAATCAGAAAGCAGAAAAAGGAAAGCACGGCATATCCCTTTTCCTTCAAAAGATATGCCATGCCATACAATACCGTATATAAGCAAAGGTCAAAAAACAGACTATTTCTACTGTGATTTTGCTTTCCGTTCAGCGCTGGGCCCTTTGTTTTCTGTAGATTCTCCACTATCCGCTCCGCTTCCTTTACTATCTCCATTACCGCTTCCCTTTGTTTCCGCCGAGTTTTCCTCCTCTGTGGTCTTCGTGCTTTCCGAGGATTTGCTGCTTTCTGTTGTGCCCTCCGTACTCTCTTCCGTAGTACTTGCCTTGGTATTCTGCTCCACTTCTTCCTTTGTGCTTTCCGGAAGCTTTTTGATAGTGGCATGAATATAGACTGTACTGTTGGGCTCTGCAAGAGACAAACCGCTGGGCAAATAATCCTTAAGCCGCAAGCTTACACTCACATCCTCCTTGGCATTGGATACATCCAGGGCAGGAAGAGTCAGCTGATTGATCCCATCCAAAACAGATTCACTGCCGGAAACACTGATGCTTTTTGGAGAAATCTGAAGCTCCTCCACCGTATAACCGTTTTGTACATTTCCTTCCGTTGTGGCGGATAGAATAAGATCCTTCTTCTTGTGAATCACCACCGTATAATCTACCTGCTCCTGAGACAGGCTGACATTCGGCAGATTTTGAATAATCTTTCCGTTAGCATCGTAAAAAACAATCTTTCCGGTACCATCGGTATTTTGATTCATGCCATCCACATTAACCACCAGCCCAAGAGAAGAAATCCTTCCCACGGATGACTCCGGACCGTTTACATAAATGGTGGTAGGATCAACAGTAATGGACGAAACGGTATAGCCCTCAGCCACATTGCCCTGTTGATGCACCTGTAAATCAAATTTTTTCTTTTGTAAATCTTCTATGCTGACATGAACAACGGAAGGTCTGGCCACGATATCCGAAATACTGGAAGCATTTTCCTGATTGGCAAGCTCCACATAGACCGGTACGGAACCCGTAATAGAATAATCGCTTAAATCGATATAGGCCTTAAAATCGGAAGCCTTTACAGAGGAAGCCAGATTGCTTCGCACGGTATAACTGACGGTAACCGTACTCCGATCCACCTCCCAGGTTTTATTCTCCGCGGAAAAGGTATCCTGATTCAAAATTTGTAATTCCACGGTTCTGCTTTCCTTTTGCTCCGGATTGGACACATTGAAAACAATCAGCCAAAGCAGCAAAGCCAGAACCACACTCACCAGCTTTAATATAAGATTCTCTTTAAAAAACTTCATTTATCTCTCCTCCTTTTTTCTGGGAAGAATGCGGGAAAATAAAGTTTTCTTCTGCTCTTCCTGCTCTTGCTTCGGAAGATAACGTATTAATTCTCCTGCCTCTTTGACATGTAAAAGCTTTCCCTGACAGGCTACGGAGATTCGTCCCGTCTCCTCGGATACTACCAGGGTGATGGCATCCGTACTTTCCGAAATTCCCAACGCCGCCCTATGTCTGGTGCCATAGGCCTTGGAAATTCCGGTATCGGACAGGGGGAGATAACAGGTAGCGGAAACCACTCTGTCTCCGGAAATCACAACCGCTCCGTCATGCAAGGGAGTATTTTTTTCAAAAATATTAATGAGTAAGGCCGCCGTCACAATACCGTCCACATAAATTCCGGTATCCTCCACCTCTTTAAGACTTTGGTTTTGCTCAATAACAATCAATGCACCGGTCTTGTATCTTGACATTTCCTGACATGCGGAAATCAATTCTTCATTGACCCTGACGCTGCCTTTGCTATCTTCCCTTTGGAACTGCCCGAAAAGATTCTTAGAGCCTAATTGCTCCAAAGCCTTTCGTAGTTCCGGTTGAAAAATGATAACGGCCGCAATAATAGCCGCTGTGGAAATTCTTTCAATTAACCAAACAATCGTATTCAAACGGAAGAAAACGGCAAACGCCGTAAACAAAAGAAGCACCAGAATTCCTTTCAGTAACTGCCAGGCTCTTGTGTTCTGAATCCAAAGAAGGACGACATAAATAATCCCTGCCAAAATTGCTATTTCCACAAGTCCTGACAGACTAAACGCAGGAAGTAAACTTACCCACCCCTTAATCTTTGTAAAGAAATCCAATTCCGATACCCCTTTCTCCTCGTAGCAACAAACAGTCAAGTTCACACAAAAATTCTCTTTTCTCTATGGAGAAAAGTCATTAATCCGAAGAAGGAAAATGTTCTCCTTTATTCTTCGGTACAGCCTTTACAAAATAGTAGTAGTCATCGTCTTCCATCTGCAAAAATTTGGTTCCCCGGTAATCCACATCATGGAAGAAAAACAGGGTGAATACAGACAGCATTGCAGAAATGATATAGGCAATAATACTGATCAAGAAGTTCATCTTCAAGGAAAGTAAAGGATACAATACCCAAAGCAGAGCCTCCATGATTAGCCCCACCGTTACCGCAATGTGCCAGGAATACTGAAAGCTTCCGTTTCTCAGCAAATAAACCGTCACTACCACAGCAGAAAAAAGAACCAATACGAGAATCATTTCCTTGTCTTTAAAAAAGGGAAGCAGGGTTTTCGTCAAGGATTCCAACTGTTCCGTAAGATCGGCAGAAGCCGTAAAAAGCTTTTCATTCTGCTGAATAAAGCTCAGGAAAAAATACAAAAAGCAACCTAAAGCCAGAGGCAGAAAGGCCGTAAAGCCCATAGTCAGCCCCACAAATATCGGTAAAAAATAATGGATTTTCAAAAGAAAGCAAAAGGGCATCAAAGCGATGAGGATGGCGTATTTTCCCCTGATACTGCTTTGCAATAAAAACAAGAACAAAAAGATGCCCCCGGAAACGATTAAGAGCAAAAGGGATTGCTGATAAAAATAGGACATCAAAATTACGCCCAAAAGCATCGGCAAAGTAGAAAAGGGAAGAAAAAAGGAAATCAAACTAAAAAATAAAAGAAAAATCGGATGCGCCAGCTTTCCCACCATGGAAAAATGGCGAGTTAAGGAAAAAAAGATAAGAAAAGCCAGACAGGAACGAAAAATAGGAACCATCCAATAATCCTGCTGTCCATATATCTTTTGACATTTTTCTTTGAAAAGTCGAAAACCGTTCATACTCCTACTCTCTCCCTACCTTACTCGTCCAACCAATCCGCCTCATCATCCAGCCACTCTTCTTCCTTTGCTTTGGAAGAAGAGTTTTTCTGAACAGCTTTTCCTCCGTCCCTCAGCTTTCTGAGCTTAGCCAATCTTTCCGATCTTGTATAAAGCGGTGCTAAATCCAGTTTAGCTCCCTCTTTCTTCATTTGCAGTACCACTTCCTGAGCCTCTTCTCTGGCTTTTTGAACAATATTGTCTTTTTGCTCTTTTTTTCTAAACTTTTCCGTTCTCTTTGCTGTAGATAATAGAAGCAAATCTTCTAAGCGTTCACGATAGAGCAGGCTGTCTTCATATGCTCTTTCATAGGAATAATAGGACACAATGGAAATAAGCACAATGGCACAAACCATGCCCAGGAAATAGAGAAGGGAAATTCGTTTTCCCAAATCCATCATATATTGAAAATCCAGCTTTTGGAGAATGTTTTCTATTTCCATAAAAAAATAGGCAAACAGAAGCAGGAAGAAAATTCCTGTATATTGAAGGATTCCCCGCAGTACCCGATTGGAAATATAATCTTCCCTATAGTACTTGGCCGTATCCAGGGCCTCCTGCCCTATTTCCTTTTCCAGCATGGCGACCTGCACCATGGCTATGATTTTCCTCTGATCCAACATCAATATCCCCTTGCCTGTCTGGCCCTTTCCGCATAAGGCGAACTTGGGAATTCCCCTACCACCGAGTCAAAGTTCTGATTCGCCTCCGTGGTATTGCCCATGGTTTGCTGTATTCTTGCCAGCAGGAATAAATTCTCCGCTTCTCTTCGAATCTTTACACTCCAGGTATAATCCTGTAAAGCTTCCTCCAGACGACCTGCATTCCATGCCGTGCTGCCCAATTCCTGCAAACGAAGGTACACACTTCCCTCCATCTGGGACTTAATGGAAGATAGCATGGAGACCAGACTTTCATCCGTAATGGCGCTTTGATCCAAGGCAGTATACAACTGAGCCGCCTGTGTCAAATCCCCTGTGGAAAGAGCATTGTTAATCCCTACAAGGCTCTGATATTGCGCCATAAAAGAAGCATTTTGATTCTCATAGCGATCCAGCTTCTCCTTCATTTCATCATACTCTTTTTGCAGACCGGCATTGGCCGCAGACAAATCTCCCATCTTCTGATTCGCCGCATCCAGCTTTTCCGTATAGGATATCATTTCCTGATTGTTTTTGCTATTGGCTCTTCTGATTCCTGCCGGAAGCATCAAAAGATAGAATACAAAAAGGGAAATCACCACACCCAAAAGGAGCAGGGCAGAAACCGCCCAGGGAGAAATCTGCTTAACCTCCTGAGGCATCATCACATCATCATCCATCATTTTCCTATGGGAAAAGACATTCCTAAGGCGACTCTGCTCCACCTCCGCTCTACCGGTCTTCTTCTTCACATAGTCCATAAGAACAAGAGCCTTGGGATTGTTTCTATCAATCTTCAGCACCAGATAAAGGCTTTTTCCCGCCTTTACCCACTCGCTTCGTCTCATATAGAGAAGAGAAAGTAAAATGTGGGCCTTCACATAGTTCGGGCTGTCTCCGATAACCTGATTCAACTGAAAAACCGCTAAGTCTTCGTTATTATGCTGGGCATAGTCCAAGGCTTGATTGTAGCGCTTTACATTATCAGAGCAAATGCGCAAAATCGCCGGCTTTCTTTGAATCTGCTCCAAAAAATAATCCGCAGGATTATCCTCCGGCAAAAGATTCATGCTGATGACCCATTGCACCAGGGCATCCGCCACTTCTCCCATCTCAAAAAAAATAAGCCCCAACAGATTTCTTGCTTCCCTTTGGTACTTATCAAAATGCAAGGCCTTCTTCAACAGCTCTGCGGCACCGCTTAAGTCCCGAAGTCTGGCTCTTTCCAGTCCCAGGTTATAATAACAGTTGGCTATCCGTTCCAGGGTAATATCATATTTCATGACGGATCGTTCCCCTTCTTTAAAGCCTCTTCCATAAGCTGTGTCATCAAATCATTCATATCGGTAAGGTCCACCTTGAGAATGGCATCCTCTAACTGATCCACATCCAAGCTGGGTTTAAACCTTTTTATCTCATCCTCGAAATTAATCATTGCACTCCTTTATTTTTAAAACTGCTCAAATTTAAAAAAAGAACAGTTTGCACTTTACTTTGCAAATGTGCAGTTTTTGTGAAAAGCATTGACTCCCCTATACTTCTTTTATAGAATCCCAAACAGTTTCAATGGGAAAATGCCTTTGCATGAAATTCTAACATAAGTCAAAATGGCATTCAAGTTTAGAGAAAAGGGAATTATGGAAAGTTTTATTACATTTTTTACAGCACATTTTGAAAAATTTCTTTCTCGGGAAATGATGGTCTTTTTTTTATCCATGATGCCCGTTATTGAACTGCGTGGCGGTTTGATTGCCGCCTCCTTACTAAAGGTAAATTATATACAGGGCTTGTTATATTGTTTAATCGGAAATATCCTTCCCATCCCCTTTGTCCTTTTTTTCTTTGCCAAGATTGTGGAGCTTATGGAGAAGTCCTCTTTCACAAGACCTTTGGCATCCTGGTTTAGAAAAAAGGTAGATAAGCATAAGGATGCCATTGATAAGGTGGACTTCTGGGGTCTGGTTCTTTTTGTGGGAATTCCCCTTCCCGGAACCGGAGCTTGGACAGGGGCTATGGTAGCCAGTCTTTTAAAGATGAATAGAAAAAAAGCCTTCTTAGCCATCAGTATCGGAGTATGCCTAGCGGCAGGGATTATGTCCCTACTCAGCTATGGATTGTTGGGCAAGCTAATTTAGGGGGGGGAATATCTACAAAAAACTGAGGATTTTCGGTTTTCTAATAAATTTTCATTTAACTTTCATGATATATTTTTAAGGATTGACATAAATTCACAATAGTTATATAATGCAGAAGTTCTATTGCAGAGGTATCGAAGTGGTCATAACGAGGCGGTCTTGAAAACCGTTTGTCCGCAAGGGCACGTGGGTTCGAACCCCACCCTCTGCGTTAAAGATAAAGCCTAGTGTATAAGCCAAAACAGCTTAAAACACTAGGCTTTTTGCTTGTCTACAAGGCATTGAGCATGAAGCACCATTTCGCTTTCGAACAGTACTATTTCCCTACAAGCCGACCACGAAACCGACCACGCTTAACAGACTATTTCTTTACGCACGTAATGCCATGTTCTCTCAGTTTTTTCATCAAATCGTCCGTAACAAGCTCTATCTCTTCGTATGTACTGCTGAAAGCAAATTTTTTACGATAGGCACTGGCATCGAACAAAAAAATACGCCCAAACAAAGCTCCCTTTTTCCATATTCTCATTCTTCCCCCATAACTTCCTCGACTTACTATCTTTGAAAATTCAACTCTTTCGATATCATTAAGGCAATATCTTACCGGTATTCCCGACAGAACCGTCAATTCATTATTCTTAATCATGAAAACATCATATTTCTGTTCTCTTTTCGCCCAATTCTTAAAGGTAATCATTGCAGATATCATAAGTATTAGCAATAGTGCAATCATATATAATATTGCCATAAGCTCAAAATTGGAAATCTTCAGCATATTCCAAACTCCTTAAAACAAAGTATTACTTTTTAACACAAATCTTTGATTCCTATCTTTCACAAGTAGACTTTGAATCAAAAAAGACTTAGAACAAGGTATCCCCTTATTCCAAGTCTCTTCTTTCCTGCAGAAGATGGGAGTTGAACCCACATGAGTGTTACCTCACACGGACCTGAACCGTGCGCGTCTGCCATTCCGCCACTTCTGCAAACGAAAGTAGTATATCACCATCGTTTTTTTTCGTCAAGAAAAAGAATTTCAATCAAAAGATTTCAAAAGATTTAAGGCTTAGATAAAGTTTTTTCTTTAAAAGATACATCCAACACCATATCCATTCCTTCAGCCAATCTTTGTAATAGCTTTATAGAAGGATTTCTTGTTCCATTCTCCAACTTACTAATCTCCGATTGATTAATGCCGGTTTTATTAGATAAATCTTTTTGTGTCATATTCTTCGCTATTCGAGCATCAATAATAGCTCTAATGATATTCATTTCCGGCTGTACTTCTTCATAGGCTTTCGCAAATTCAGAATCTCGCATCTTATTCTGTTTATACTCTTGAAGCTTCATTTCAATTTTCCCTTTCGTGACAAGTAGTCAGCTCTCCTAAGTTTCGCAAGTTTTATTTCCTGTGCGGGAGTTTTTTGAGTTTTCTTGACGAAACTATTCGTCAAAATAATATTCGCACCTTCATAAAAGAAATACAGAGTACGTGTAATATCTGAACCAAACTTACATCGTAATTCAAAAATCCCATCCTCAAGACATTCACTATAAGGCAGTCTCAGCTGATTACCCTTCTCTTCTAGTATTTCTATTAAAGATAATACTTTTGCTCCCATTTTAGGTTCTAAGGAGTCTATAAAGTTTATTACAGGAATTTCACCATTTTCTTTCTCATAAAACTCCACAGTGAATTTCATTGTTACTACCTCGTCCATTTATTATATGAGATAAAACTCATTATCACAAGAACAATATTCCCTTTGTAACAAACTTAATATTTCCGGCTTACGCCATAATCTCCCCTTCTTTTTTCTCTCCGGTTACTGCATCCTTTGGCTTCTGCCAGGTCATATAGTCGCACTCCGGATAACGAGAACAAGAATAGAAGATTCGTCCCTTTTTACTTCTCTTCTTTACGCACTCCGCACCGCAGGTCGGACAGAGAAAACCGGCATATTCCACATAAGGCTTGGTATTTTTACAGTCCGGAAAGCCGGGACAAGCCAGAAATTTCCCGTGAGGGCCATACTTAATAACCATCTTTCTGCCGCACTTGTCACAGATTACATCCGTTTCTTCTTCATTTATTTTAACCTTCTCAACCTCTTCTTTGGCTTTTTCTACAGCCTCGGAAAGATCCGGATAGAAGTTTTCCACAATGGTTTTCCAAGAAGTCTGTCCCACACTGACAGAGTCCAGTAAGGACTCAAGATTCGCTGTAAAGCCCTTGTCTACGATGGTAGGGAAGTTCTTGGACATCATTTCATTTACCGCATTTCCCAATTCGGTAACGAAGATGTTCTTCTTTTCTTTGGTAATGTAGCGCCGTAAAAGAAGGGTTCCAATGGTAGGTGCATAGGTGGAGGGTCTTCCGATACCTCCCTCCTCCAAGGCCTTTACCAAGGAAGCCTCGGTATAATGAGGCGGTGCCTGGGTAAAATGCTGTTCCTTATTCCATTTTTCCACCTTAAAGGAGTCACCCTCCTTCATCTCCGGAAGGGTTACATTTTTCTCCGCCTTGTCTTCCTCAGACATATATACGGCAAGGAATCCGTCAAAACGCAGACGGCTGCCGTTTAAGGTGAAAATGTAGTCCTTAGCCTGAAACTTTACGGTTTCCGTTTCATAAACTGCCGCTTCCATCCTGGAAGCCACAAAGCGCTTATAAATCAACTGATATAAACGATACTCATCCTTTCCAAGGCTTTCCTTTGCCTCAAAGGGGGTAATCTCCAGGTAGCTGGGGCGGATAGCCTCGTGGGCATCCTGAATCTTCCCTTCTTTTTTATCTTCTGCTTGATTCTTCTGACAGTATTCAGGGCCATATTCTTGTCCGATTTTTTCCAATACCGCAGCATGGGCTTCTTCAGAAATTCTGGTGGAATCCGTACGAAGGTAGGTAATTAAACCTACAACTCCTCTTCCCTTGACATTCACGCCCTCATACAAAGACTGGGCTATTCGCATAGTCTTTTGGGTGGGGAAAGAAAGAAGCTTTGCCGCTTCCTGCTGTAAAGTAGAGGTAGTAAAGGGAAGGGGAGCCTTCTTCCTTCTTTCCCCCTTCTTTTTCTCAATGAGCTTTAGCTTTTCTTTTCCAATTTCGGAAATAACAGAAAGAACATCCTCTTCCTTTGACAAAGGAAGCTTCTTATCCTTTCCGTAAAATACCGCCTCTACTTCCTTCTTGCCTACAGCAAGGCTGGCACTAAGACTCCAATACTCTTCCGGCTCAAAAGCATTAATCTCCGCCTCTCTGTCGCAAATCATCTTCAGTGCTACGGACTGCACTCTTCCCGCAGATAAGCCTTTACGAATCTTCTGCCAAAGCAGGGGGCTTATGGTATACCCCACCAAGCGATCCATGACTCTTCTGGCCTGCTGAGCATTTACCAAATCCATATCGATTTCTCTGGGATTCTTGATGGCATTCTGCACTGCATTCTTGGTGATTTCGTTAAAGCTTATACGGGAGATTTTCGCTGCATTTTTCTCATCCTTATTCAACTCTCTTTGCAAATGCCAGCTGATTGCCTCCCCCTCACGATCCGGGTCGGTTGCCAGATAAATTTTATCCGCTTTTTTGGCTTCCTTTTTCAACTTGCTCAGCAGTTCCCCTTTTCCGCGAATGGTAATGTACTTTGGCTCATAGTCATTTTCCACATCTACTCCAAGGGAACTTTTGGGCATATCAATTAAATGTCCCATAGTTGCATCAATGGTATAGGACTTTCCTAAAAACTTACTGATGGTTTTTACCTTGGCGGGTGACTCTACAATAATGAGATTATTTGCCATTCCTTATCCTTTCCTGTTCCGGTATAACTTGCTGTAAAGCGAAAGAACACTTCCTTTATCTATAGCATGAATAAGCGCCCTTGCCTTTCTCTTTAAGTAAGTCAAAGCACTCTTACTTCATGTTTAAAGGCTATTAAAGATAAAAATTATTATTAAAAAATAATACAAAGCTGCTTTCCTAAAAATTCGTGGACACTATAAACGAATCCTAAAAAAAAAGCAAGTCGGATTCCATGAAATTTAGCTATTTCAGAGCTTTATCGGAAGATTTTGATACTTTTATAAGAAAAGTGCAAGAAATAATCAGAGATTTACTTTTGGCACTTCCAAGTATTTCGATGAAGCAGTGAACAAAACAGAAACATAAATCAGGATAATTTTTATAGGAAATTAAGTTTCTAGTTAAAGTAACTGTTCCGATTTTTTCTTCTATAATATGCAGCTTGTACACATTCACAATAACCTTCCACTTCCAGCTCAATAAGATAACGATGCAGCATGTAATTCGGAAGCTTTAATTCCTCTTGAAGACTTTGAAAATGCTTACTTTCATAGCCCAAAGCAAGATAAATCCTTCGTTTTTCCTTTGGAAAATTTTTAATCTCATCTTCTTTGCTTTCCTCCTTTTCCGCTTCTAAAGAAAAGTAGGATAATATGTCTCCGGCAGAGGTACACACAGATGCACCCTCCCGAATTAATCTGTTACAGCCCTGAGATAAACGATCTACGATTCTTCCGGGAACGGCAAATACCTGCTTTCCCTGTTCCAACGCTCTATCCACCGTAATAAAGGTACCGGATTTTTCCTTCGCTTCCACCACCAGGATCACATCGGAGAGTCCTGAAATCAGGCGGTTTCTTTCCACAAAATGATGGGGCAAAGGAGGGGAATGTAAAGGATACTCACTGAGAATTCCTCCATTCTTCTCAATATTTTCATACAGTCTAAAATTGCAACTTGGATAACAGATATTTACTCCGCAGCCTAAAACCGCATAGGTTTTGCCCTTTCCTTCCAATGCCCCTTCATGCGCCGCGGAATCAATGCCGTAAGCCATTCCGCTCACAATGCCTATCCCTTTTTTGGCCAAAGTTTTCGCGATAGACCTTGCAATATCTTTTCCATATTCCGTTCCATCTCTAGCTCCAATAATGCCCACAGTATGCTCTCCTTCTTTAGGAAGAAAGCCCTTTAAATAAAGGCATTCCGGACTATCCGGAATTTCCCTTAATCGTTTCGGAAAATCCTCTTGAAAAGGCAATAATTCTCTAATTGACAGCTCTATATTTTTCTTTTCCATTCTTATCCCTCAAAAGAAAACAATACCTCCTCCAGGCCTCGGTAAGAAACTGCTTCCGCCAGATGATTCATATTAATCTTCTCCTCTTCTTCCAAATCCGCAATGGTTCTGGCAAGCTTTAATATTTTATGATAGGTTCTCATGGAGAGATTTTTGAGCTTAAAAATATTCTCCATGTATTCCGCTTCTTCTTTTCCCAGTTCACAGTATTCATTTACTGCCCTAACATTCATATCTCCATTCCAACGTATCTTCTCTTCTTGAAAGAAGCGTCTTTCCTGCATTTTCCTTGCCTTTTCCACCTGTTTTCTTAAAACCGCCGAAGAAATTCCTTTTTCCTTGGTCAATGCATCCTGCAAAGTAATCGACGGCAAGGATACGCATAAATCCATTCTTTCCAGAATCGGTTTGGAAATTCCCCGTTGATAAGCTCGAATCTGTCCCGGCGTACAATGACATCGATTTCGATCCGGAAAATATCCGCAGGGACAGGGGTTCATCGCCGCCACAAAAAGACAATCCACCGGATAGGAGAAGAATTGTTGCAGGCGATGTAAGGTAACTCTTTTTTCCTCCATAGGACCTCTTAACGCTTCAATGCTTTCTTTTTTAAATAAAGGTAATTCATCCAGGAATAGCACCCCCTTCCCTGCCAATGCCAATTCTCCCGGAATCAATCTTCCGGAAGACATCCCGCCAAGCAGGGTATTTTGACTGACAGCAGAGTGGGGGGCACGAAAGGGGCGTTTCTCTATTAAGCCCTTTTCAGAAGGAAGGCAAGATGCAATAGAATAAATCTTTGTTAGCTCAAGTTTCTCTTGTTTACTCATCTTTGGTAAAATTCCGGGAATTCTCTTGGCAATCATCGTCTTTCCCGTCCCGGCAGGGCCGGAAAAAAGAAGGGCGTGATGTCCTGCCGCTGCAATCAATGCAGCTCTAACTCCATAGCTTTGTCCCAAAACATCTTGGAAATCTAAATTTTGATCTTCTTCATTACCGTTTGCATAGCTTTCATCATTGCTTCCTACAGAAGGTCCCGCTCCTATATATTTTCTCTTCTCCTTTTTTCCGTAAGGAATTTTACAAATATCCAAAAGCTCTGTGATATGAGAGCAGGAAATTACCTTTAATCTTTCACTGTTCCTAGCCTCCCGCTCATTGTCTTTCGAAACGAATACCCCCTCCATTCCAGCCTCTTCCAAGGCCAGAACCATGGGAAGCACACCGGATACAGGTCGAATCTCTCCATCTAAACCTAGTTCCCCTAAAAATCCATAGTTTTCATAGGGAAAATCGCAGCTTGGATAGAGAGCCAGTAAGGTTCCCATAAAAATGGGAAGATCGAAGGAACTGCCGTTTTTTCGCAGATCCGCAGGTTGTAAATTAATGGTAATTTTCTTCGGCGGAAGCTCCAAGCCTAAATTTTTTAAGGCAATACTCACCCGTTCTATCGCCTCCTTCACGGAAGCAGAAACATTTCCCAGAGTCATAGAGCGGGGAAGCCCATTGCTTTCATCCACCTGAACGGAAACCACATAAGCATTTAACCCATGAATTGCAGCAGAATAGACTTTAGATAACATTCGAATACCTCATATACATTTTTTAAAAAAGAAATTGAAAGACACCAAGAGCAAAAGAATGACAAGAAAAAGAATAATAAAAAATAGAATGATAAGAATAGAAAAGTAAAAAATGAAATCCTGAAAAAATACAATGAAAAGAAGAGCTGAAAAAAAGCAATCGAAAAGGAAAGCAACAGAATTTAAAAATAATAGAATGTAAAACAATAGAAGCTAAAGGCAAGAGAAGCTAAAGGCAATAGAACGATAGATATATAGATATATAAATATATAAATATATAAATATATAAATATATAAATATATAAATATATAAATAAAGACTAAGACTATCTTTAAAAATAATCTTAGTCCTTCCCCTTAGTCTTGTCAATAAGATAAGCATCCAAATGAAAGCTTTTTAAAATCTCAAAATATTCTTTTGGAAGTGGAGCAAAAAAGCATTTTTCTGAAAGAGAAAACAACACACTGCTCTCCGGTAATTTCGGAAACCGTAGAGAATAGGCGTGAAGAAGCTGATAAGATAAGGGCAGAGTTTTTCTTAATCTCGCATTTTTCCTTGTATCTCCATACTTATCATCTCCCACAATAGGATGGGAAAGAAGGGATAGCTGGGTGCGAATTTGATGGGTTTTTCCGGTAAAAATCTGTACCGAAAGAAGGGAAAGGGATCCCACACTGCTTTCCACGCAAGCCAGCTTCTCAAACGCACTCTTGACTCTTTTTCCTCTTTCACTTTCTAAGGCCTTATTCTGCCCCTTATCTTTTTCCAGAAAATGTTCCTGCATCCCTGTTTTTTGAAAATCTCCATACACCAGGGCATAATATTTTTTCTCTAAATCATGGCTTTGTAGAAGCTTGGCAAATGCCTGCAATCCCCCCAAGCTTTTTCCAAAAATGATGATTCCCGATGTATTTCTATCCAAGCGATTGGCAATCCCCGGACGGAAGCTTTTCTCTTGTTCCTTACTGAGCTCTCCCTTTGTTCGCATATAGGATAAAAGCAGGGAATTTACAGAAAAAGAAGAACTTCCATCATTTTCAGAAAGAAGTCCTACCGGCTTATTAAATAAAATACAGTGTTTGTCTTCATAAAGAATAAAGTTCTGCCACTTCTGAGTCCAAAGCTCCTTTTCCCCACTCTCCCGCTCCTGAATCAGCTTGCCCAAGCTCTCTTCACTGAAATAAAGCTGAACGGTATCTCCCAGCCGTAAAATCTCTTTACCATCGGCTTTTTTCCCGTTTAAAAGGATATTTTTCTTTCGAAGCATCTTATAAAGAAAGGAATCTGCCTGTCCTTTAAAATATTTTTGTAAAAGCTTTAAGAGCTTTTGTTCCTTTTCGTTTTGTGATATCAGAATTTCTCGCATAGTCTACCTATAAAATTTACGAACTACAGGAATCAAAAGCATATCCGGACACATCTGACAGAGAAGATAAAATCCCTTCATCGGTAAGCCATAAATAGAAATAGGACGATTTAACACCGCATCCATCACCGCAAGCTTAGCAACCTTCTTCGGCTTTGCCATAAAGAGTTGCTTGATTTTTTGCATTCTTCCTCCACCTCCTGCCACCGCAAAGAAGGGCGTGTCCACAGGTCCCGGACAAACTACGGTCAGTCCAACTCCTGTATTTCGTAACTCTTCTCTTAAAGATAAAGAAAATGAGTATACATAAGACTTTGTAGCCGCATATACGGAAAATTCAGCCTGTGGTAAGAAAGCCGCGGCAGAAGCCATTTGAATAATCCGGGAACTGGAACCCATATATTCCAGAGATTTTAAAGTAAATGCCGTTAGAGCCTTTACATTTAAATCCAGCATCTTCAGCTGTTCCTCAACGGAAATTTCCGTCACTCTCCCCAGTTTTCCGAAACCGGCTGCATTAACCAGAAAAAGAATTTCCGGATTTTCTTTTATCAGTAAATCCTCATACTTTTGAAAACATTCTTCTTTTGTTAAATCCCATGAAAAAAGGCGAACCGGTCTGAATAGTTGCTCTTCTACCTCTTGCAAACTTTCTTTCCTTCTGGAAAAAAGCCAAAATTCTTGTATTGCCGGAATGCGATCCTGCAATGCAAAGCAAATTTCTTTTCCTATTCCCGAACTCGCCCCTGTAATTACTGCTATTTTCATCCCATCCATCCTAGATTCTATGAAATATGCTACACTTCCTTGGGCCTGTTATATTAGTAAAGCCTACGCAGAGGAAGCCCAAAGAAGATTTTTGTCACCGAAACAACGGTACTCTTCCTTGAATACTGAATTAAGTATAGCTTACTCAAAGTATAATCTCAATCTATTTTCCGAATTGTCGAACTATATCCATAATTTCATGAACAGTTTTATAGGCAGTTTTATAGGCAGTTTCATGGGTAGTTCCGTGGAATATTTCGTGGGATACATTCACTGTAAAATGAGGAAAAGCCCTGCTTTTTCTGTGAAAACAGATTCCAAAGAAGCAATAAAAAACCCAGGTTTCAAGCCGTTATAGGCTTAATTCCCAGGTTTTTCAATTCCTGCGGGAGATGGGACTTGAACCCACACGTCCTATCGGACACAAGATCCTTAGTCTTGCCTGTCTGCCATTCCAGCACTCCCGCGCAACAGAGGAAATTCTATCACAATTTCCTCTACTGTGCAAGTTTTTTTCTTGTAGAAACGAAAAGTTTTTTGCGGAAAAGAAAAGTATGTATCTGTTTTATTCCGGCAAATAAGTGCTTTGCTTTTAGCTTTTCTACAAATCAGACTACTTGTCAGTCTCCTTTGTTTCTTCCTTTTTCTTTCTACCTCTCCGACCGGACTTTTCCGCACTTGCTGATTCTGTTTTCTTTGTATCAGCCTTAGCTTTTACAGATTTTTCAGTAGTTTTATCGTTGGAAGTTCTCGCACCGATCTTTGTTTTTGCCGTTTTTTCTTCCTTAGTCGTATTTGTCTTCTCTCCCGCCTTAGTTTTATCGGTTTTTTCCGCAGTCTTCGTCCGTCTAGACTTTGTTTCCGACTTTTCTTCTCCTGTCTTAGCCTTTACAGACTTCCTTAGCGGCTTTTCTTTTGTAGCTTTGAGATTGGTTTTACTTTCTACAGACTTATCCGCATCCTTAACCTTTGCTTTCTTTTCTGAAGTCTGGTTCTGCTTTTTCTCTTCTTTCGTCGAAGCTTTAGCAGAATCCTCAGCAGATTTTTCAGCAGACTTTTCAACATGTTTTTCTTGAGAGGCTTTTGTTCCTGTTTTTCTGGCGGATTTCTTTTCCTTTACCACTTTATCAGACTTTCCGCTTTTCTCCTTTGTTTCCACCTTCTCTTGCTTTTCCGGCTTTTGTTCCTTGATGGACTTGGACTCTTCCTTAGAAGCATCCTTTCCATGTTCTTTAGAACTGTCCTTTGCTACTGTTTTAGCATTGTCCTTTGCTTCTACTTTAGCACTATCCTGCGACACCGCTTTAGTATTGTCCTGGCTCGATTCCTGATTGGAATTTTGTCCGGAAGCCTGTGTTCCGTTATCCTTCTTTCCATTAGAACGCCTTCTTCTACGATTATGGTGTCTTTGCCGTTCCCTTTGCTCCGTAGAGCGACTTTCTGTTACAGCGCCGGCATCCTCCTGCACAGCTCCATCTTTTACGGCATCGGAAGACTTTTTCTCTTCCATTTTCTTAGACTCTACCGCCCCGGTTTCGGAAATGCTGTCTTCCGCTACTTCCTCTACATCCACACGCTTCATCCTTTTTAAAACCGGATCATAAATATACTGGATTTGATTAGAGGGTCTTCCGGCATTTGCTTTCTTTTCCGTCTTGAGATAAATACGATTCACGGTTTCAATCGAACTCTTGGAGGAATCCTCATGCTTCACTTCTTCCGACTTGATGTTATCTGCGGGTTTAGCTTCCTCCTGAGAATCCGGATTTTCTCTTTCTTTAGCAGCAACATTTTCTTCTGTAGCTCTATCGGAAGATAGCTCTTTCTCAAAGCTTTCAGCATGTTCCTCATCCGGAAAAAGCTTTTCTTCCTTGATGTTTGCAGAGTAATCCACAGAAAAATGTTCTCCGTCATTTTCCTCCTCCACCAAAGAAGCATAGCTTACATCTTCCTTTGCTAAAGGATTCGGCAAGAGCTCTATCGGCTCCAAATGGCTGTTCACATCCAGAAATTGATTTTTTCTTCTTCTATAATTGTTTCTGTAGCTTAATGTCGGTCTGGTAGGAACATTGTTGGTGGTTTCAAAGGCATCTATAAGCTGTACCTTTTGGTTTCTCTCCTTGGCTCTTCTGATTCTTTCATCGTCATTGGCCACAGAATGGAGAAAACACTCTTCAATGGTCTCTCCCAAAAGAATTTCTGCACCTCTTAAGCTGTGCCAAAAGTCTCGAACCGCCGCATAGCCCTTGTCCTTGGAAACAATGCAAATCTTTTCTCCCGTATCCAAAAACATTCCCGTTGTAGAAGCAATGTACATATCCAAAGCATTGCTGTGTTGTTTTAAAAGCTTCACCATTCTTACATGGACAGCTTTTTCCTTTAAATCCTCTACTACGCCCTTCTGTAAAGCAGAATTCTCATCACTGTAGTACACCACCAAGGTATCCTGCTCTGTCAGATAATGATACCCCTCAAAGCCGCTGGCATGGGTATTTTCAAAATCTACTAAAAAAATCACAACTTATTCTCCTTTTTTACATAAAGTCATCGTTATGATTATCCTGGGATAAAAAGCCGAAGAATTCTCCTTCATCCAATTTTCGGAGTATAAACTTAGCTTCCTCCAAAGGACAAGGCAATGCATCTTCTTTACAATATAGAACTTCAGAAATCATCATTACGGTTTCCGCATTTTCCTGCTTCAGACTAGGAACCAACACAAAATCTCCCACGGAAATATTGTCCTCTAAGCTCCGAAAATAACTAGGCTTTCCATTCGGTTCGGATAAACAGCTTAGAAAAATATGTTCTCCTTCTTTCACACCATGCCGGTACAGTCTTGGATCAAAAAGAGAACCGAATACACCGTAGTAGGACAGAGTCTTATGAAAGTCCTCCAACAAGTCTTCCCAGTCATCCGGAAGACCATAGCGATCATAGGACCTTTTCACTTGAAAATATCGACCATCCCGATATTGAATTGTAATCTCTAAAAGAGCCGAACTCTCTTCCCCGATGCTTCCCGCACTCTGATCATAATGTTGAAAATAGCGTTCTATATTGCCCAAAAGATAATCCACGATTTTGGGTATAAAGTACTCATGCTTTACCGAAGGAAGCTTATTCATGTTCTGCAGGTAAACAAGGCTTTGACTTTCTCTGGATAGAAGCAGAGTCTCTTCAAAGAAGACGTCCTCTCTTTCTTCTTTCCGGGTCAAAGGATTCCAGCTTACATTCTCCCTTTCCTCTTCCACTCGTAAGGAAAAGCGCATAATTTGATGAGAATTCGCGTTATTCACTTCAGCCGTCAGTCTGTTTAAAGAAGCAATAAAATGGTTCCAACTTCCCGGAACACTATTAATCCCTTGATACTCTTTCGCCTCTTGATTCTCTTCTTTATACAATAAAAACCAACGGAAGGAAAATGCAGGAATGCCTCCTTTTTTTTCCTGAAAATAGCTACGCTTCCACTTTGGTATAGCACACTCATCTAAAGAGTTTAAGAAGCTTTCCGAAGATTCTTTGGGCACATTCAAGACAAGAGCCGGACCTTCATCTTCTACAGGCGCATCATAGGCATACTTAATCCGACCATTCTTCATCCAAATGTTCAATGAGCTTTCCCCTACACCCAGTCCATCCAGCTTTAAATTCAAGTACTCCAGCATGAAGCCTCTCCTTTCTCTTTAGTTAGATTCATTATAGCGTATCGTTTCGAAAAATACAGCAAAGTTCTAAAAAATAATGCTTGATTTTCAAAAAAGCTAATGGTATACTTGCACAGTTGACTGAGACGAGGTGTGATAATGGTAGTCGGCCAGCCTGGAAAGTTGGTGCCCGTTCTGCGGGTTGTGGGTTCAAGTCCCATCCTCGTCGCTAAGATAAAAAGCCTTGATTTATGTGAGAAACAACATAAATCAAGGCTTTTTTCTTTCCTTAATTCACCAAAAAAGGAGCTGTAAGCTCCTTTTAATCAAACTTTCCGGAATACTTGTCAATCTTTCCTTCATCCGCATCCTTAAAGATTTCATCCATGGTTCTCCAACCAAGTACGGCACACTTCACTCTGGCAGGCATATGGGAAATATCCTCCAGGATTCCGGCTTCTTCCAGCTCTTCCTTCTCCTCTTCCGTAATCTTTCCCCGAATCATGCGCAGGAAGATTTCAGAAAGTCGAAGGGCTTCGTCCTTTGTTTTTCCTATGATTAAATCGCACATAATATCTGCACTGGCCTGAGAAATGGCACAACCATCTCCATCAAAGCTGGCTTCGGAAATAACATTATCCTTGTCCAACTTTAAATACAAGACGATATCGTCTCCACAGCTGGGGTTCACGCCCTCTAAAGAAAAACTAGCATCCTCCATCTTATATTTATTGTTTGGACGAATATTATGCTCTGTTAAAATCTCATTATAATATGTGTTACTCCCCATATCCCATCACTCCTCGAATAGTTTTTAATGCGGCCAAAAAGGCATCCACATCTTCTTTAGTATTGTACAGACCAAGACTGACTCTGGTAGTACTTGGTGTTCCCAGGAACTTCATTAAAGGCTGAGCGCAGTGATGTCCTGCCCGGACGCAAACCTGATTGGAATTGAAAATCGCTGCAATATCATGGGGGTGTACCCCGTCAATCGTAAAGGTTACAATGCCATGATGTCTTTTCGGATCTTTGGAACCTAAGATATGCACATGAGGAACCTTTTCCATTCCCTCCATGAGATAAGCACAAAGCTCCGCCTCCCTTTCCTCAATAAAGGAAAATCCGACTTTGTCCAGATAAGAAATTGCCGCTGTAAGACCAACTGCGCCGCCTACATTTACCGTACCTGCCTCAAACTTATGAGGAAGCTCTGCCCAGGTAGCACCTTCCTTGGTCACATACTCTATCATTTCTCCGCCGAAAAGGAAGGGAGGCATCTTTTCCAAAAGTTCCTTCTTTCCATATACGGCTCCGATTCCCATGGGAGCATAGAGCTTATGTCCGGAAAATGCCAAAAAGTCCACATCCAAATCCTGCACATCCACCTTGGTATGGGGAACAGACTGGGCTCCGTCACAAACAAATACCGCTCCAATTTCATGAGTAAGCTTTGCAAAAAGCTTAATGTCCTGAATACTTCCAAGAACATTGGAAACTTGAGCCATTGCCACCAGCTTTACCTTGGGATTTAATACTGCTCGGAAGCTTTCTTCCGTAATAATACCCTCTTCATTTGGCTCCAGAAAATGAAGTTTTAAGCCCTTTTCCTTCGCCAGCTGCTGCCAGGGAATGAAGTTACTGTGATGCTCCGAAACCGGAAGCATGATTTCATCTCCCTCCTGCAAAAAGGCTCTGCCATAGGTATAGGCAATAAGATTCAATCCCTCGGTAGCGTTTCTTACAAAGATGATTTCTGCACTTTCCTTCGCATTTAGAAACTTCGCCACAGCTTCCCTTGCCTCTTCATAGGCTTCCGTAGCCTTTAAAGAAAGCTCGTAGAGCCCACGGAGAGGGTTGGCATTTTCCGCATGATAATAATGCTCCATAGCTTCCAAAACCTGCTTTGGCTTCTGTGTAGTTGCCGCATTATCCAAGTAGGCAAAGCTTCCTGTTTTGAAAATAGGAAAATCTTCTTTTAATTTTTTTGCCAATTCCTCTCTTGCCAATTCCATTATTCCTCTTCCTTACCCTTTCCTCTGATAGTCTCCTCAATATATGCCTGAATACTCTTATCGGAAATGCTGTGAATAACATTTTCCATTCTGGCTTCTGCCATCAGCTCATAGGTGCTTTCCAAATCCATACCCCTACTCTGCATGTAGAAGACACTATCCTCGTCCAAACGACCGATGGTAGCGCCGTGGTTTCCTTCCACATCATCCTCATCACAAAGAATAACCGGAATGGTCTGGTTTACCACATTGTCATCCATCAAAAGCACATTTTCCTGCTCATTACCACAGGCACCCTTTGCCCCATGCTTTAGGTCAATGGTGCCGCGGAAAATTTTGAAGGCTTCTCCTCTCAGAACGCCGTCACAGTAAATATGAGACTCGCTCTTCTTTCCGAAATGATTTACCAAAAGGTTGTAGTCCGCTCTCTCCTGCTTCTCCAAGAAATAGCCAAGATGCATCTCCGCCTCACTTCGGTTTCCTAAAAGATCAGCCCGATAGCCTATATGGGCACTCTTTCCGCAAAGATGAATTGCGCTAAGCTTTACCTTCGAAGATTCCTGAAGCTGCAAAGATAAATCATCATAGCTTTGGAATGCATCACCGAACTTACTCACCAAAATCAGATTCAGCTCTGCATTTTTTTCTAAAATAAACTTTTCCTGTAAATAAGCGGAACCTACCGCCTTCTCCTCTGATTCTCTATGTAAGAAGAGCGTCAGTCTTGCCCCCTCTTCCAGATAGAATTGGAAGGAGGAATGCTGATTCTCTTTACTCTCATAAAGAAAATGCATAATCATGGGAGCCTTGGCTTCATCCTTTTTAATGCGATAGCTGATGCTTTCACAGCCGTCTTCCTTGGCAAGACCGGCTAATTCTTCTCCCAAACCGCTAACTACTTTAGAAAAGTCTCCCTCTCCTCTAGTGGCCTCTTCTTCCATTTCCGGTGTAAAGGACTGAAATGCCCCGTTAATCTTAATTTTACTTTCATTCATTTTCAGCCAGCGAAATGTAGGAACCGGCATTTTATTGATAATTAATTCTTCTGTACGCACAATTCCTCCTTCCTAGCCGATGGCTCCCACCATCTCCAAACGAATCAGGTTATTCATCTCCACCGCATATTCCAAAGGTAACTCCTTGGAAACGGAGTCCGCAAATCCGCTGACAATCAGAGATTTAGCCTCCTCCTCGGGAATTCCTCGGGACATCAGATAAAATACCGCTTCATCGGAGATTCTTCCAATCTTTGCCTCATGCCCCACGTCCGCCTGGTTGGTACGAACATCAATGGCAGGAACTGTATCGGAACGGGACTGATCATCCAGCATCAAAGATTGACAGGATACCGCAGACTTTGCATTTTTCGCCTGATTTTGAATTACCACCGCAGAACGATAGGTGGAAATACCGCCACTCTTGGAAATAGAACGGGTATTGATATAGGAGCTCGTATCTTTTCCGATATGCACCATCTTGGCACCGGTATCCAGATTCTGTCCTGCTCCTGCAAAGGTTACTCCGGTAAATTCTGCCCTGGCATTGTCTCCCTTTAAAATGGTCATAGGATACAGATAGGAAATATGGGAACCGAAGGAACCGGAAACCCACTCCATAATACCGTTTTCTTCCACTCTGGCTCTTTTGGTGTTCAAGTTATACATATTCTTGGACCAGTTCTCAATGGTGGAATAACGAAGCTTGGCATTTTTTCCAACGAAAAGCTCTACACATCCCGCATGGAGGTTTGCCACATTGTACTTCGGTGCGGAACAGCCTTCGATAAAGTGTAACTCTGCTCCTTCATCCACAATGATTAGGGTATGTTCAAACTGTCCTGCTCCCGGTGCATTCAAACGGAAATAGGACTGGAGGGGAATTTCAACATTTACCCCCTTAGGAACATAAACGAAGGAGCCTCCGGACCATACCGCCCCGTGAAGAGCCGCAAACTTATGGTCTGTTGGGGGAACCAGCTTCATAAAATGCTTCTCAATCATTTCCCCGTATGGACCATGAAGGGCAGACTCGATATCGGAATAAACCACCCCCTTGGCAGCTACCTCCTCCTGCAAGTTATGGTATACAAGCTCGGAGTCATACTGAGCTCCCACTCCTGCCAGACTCTTTCTTTCCGCTTCAGGGATACCAAGCTTTTCAAAGGTATTCTTAATATCCTCGGGAACCTCTTCCCAGTCTGCGGACATCTTGGTTTTCGGCTTAACATAGGTCACAATATTATCCATGTTTAAGTCGGAGATATCCGGTCCCCAATTGGGGATATCTGTTTTATGATAAACTTCCAGGGCCTTTAAGCGAAAATCCCGCATCCACTGAGGATCATTTTTCTTATCCGAAATCTCCTCTACGATTTCCGGTGTTAAGCCCTCTTTGATTTTATAGAAGTCGCTGTCCTTTTCTTCATATCGAAAATCATATAAAGAACGATCAATATCTTGAACTTCTGTTCTTTCCTTTGCCATACTATCCTCTAGCTTTCCAAATAGAAGGATTTATTCCTTCTCCAAAAAAGATTCAAAACCTTCGTTGTTGATTTTATCTACCAGACTTCCGTCTCCCTCAGCCTTCATCACACCGTTAATCACCACATGCGTCTTATCTACTGTCAAGGACTCTAAAATTCTTGTAGAGTGGGTGATAATTAAAAGGGAGCCTTCCATATTCTTCTGATACTCCTTGATCCCTTCGGAAACGGTTCTTACTGCATCCACATCCAGTCCGGAATCTGTCTCATCAAGAATGGCAAGACCGGGCTTTAACATGAGAAGCTGTAAAATCTCCGCCTTCTTTTTCTCTCCACCGGAGAAGCCCACATTTAAATCACGCTCTGCATAGCTATGATCCATTCCCAAGATATCCATGGACTTCTTAAGCTCCTTACGAAAATCCCAAAGGCGGATTCTCCGTCCGAAACGCTGTTCCATAGCGGAACGAATGAAGTTTCCGAGGCTTACTCCCGGAACCTCCAAGGGGTTTTGGAAGGAAAGGAAAATTCCTCTCTTAGCTCTCTTATCCACCGCTTCATGGGTAATATCTTCCCCGTCAAAAAGAATCTGTCCGTTGGTAATGCTGTACCGGGGATTTCCCATAAGAGCATTTCCCAAGGTGGACTTTCCTGCTCCGTTAGGTCCCATCAGTACATGGGTTTCACCCTTATTGATGGACAGGTTCACATTCTTTAAAATTCCTTTTTCTTCTACTGAAACGGATAAATCTTTTATCTTTAGTAATTCCGCCATATTCCCTCCAAATATATAAAGACCTTTCTGTCTTATCATTAAGATGCTTGGACTTGCCACCGTAAACCAATCTGTACAAACAAAACGGTTCAATTCCCTGATTCTTTAATTCTGAACCAATAACAGCAATTCATAACATCTTCTTGACTATGTTTGGGATTATAAACGAGGCAAAATCATGTGACAATACTATTCCTAGTAATTTTATAGGATTATAAGAAAAAAAACAAAAGAAGAGAAAAAAGCCTGTAATATCAAGCACTTTTCCTCTTCTTTTGGTTATACAACGCTAACTACATTTTAGAAATCTATTCTCTTCAATACTTCCAGATTAATATTAACGTATACTTTTCAAGGCTATCAAGCGAACTCCGGTTTGACAGAAGTCATTTACCAAAATATCGCCTATTCGGATAGGAATAGGTACTCGGAAGCCCTTACAAAAAGCCTCCGCCTCTGAAAATTTCTCCTTGGGAATGGCTTTCTCCGTCTTTACCGGAAGAAATTCCTTGGAACCTATCAAGCGAATCTCCGAGAGAAAGCTAGCCTTAGTCTCGGAAATCTCTCTTTCGGCAAAAGCCTTCCCTCTTCCACATCCATTGCCTGTGACGGAAATCAATCTGTTTCCTTCATAGCTCACTTCCAATGTACAGCCTCTTCTACAGTTCATACAAGTCATTTTTGTTTCCAAATTGTTCCCTCTTTCCATAAGTGAAAATCTATTGTCAAAATGCGATTCTTAGTTTAATCCTCTTTTCCGAAGCCGAAGCTTGCTTCCAATGCTTTTTTCCAGCCCCGGACTTTTTCTTCTCTTTTCTCCCGGGTCATCTTGGGGAAGAACTCCATTTCCACATGATGTCTCTCCTCCAGGCTGTCCATGGATTCATAGAGTCCAACAGAAAGTCCCGCCAGATAGGCTGCTCCCAAGGCGGTTGTTTCAATAGAACGGGGACGAATCACGGAGGCCTGCATTAAATCCGCTTGAAACTGCATGAGGAAATTATTACCGGAGGCTCCTCCATCCACCCGAAGACTTCTAAGGCGCTGGCCCATATCCTGCTCCATAGCAAGAAGCAGATCTCTACTTTGAAAGGCAATGGACTCCAGGGCGGCTCGGATAATGTGATTTTTGTTTACCCCTCTGGTCAGTCCGGTAATGCTGCCTCTGGCAAAGGGATCCCAGTAGGGCGCTCCCAGTCCTGTAAATGCAGGCACGATATAGCAACCGTTGCTGTCCTCCACCTTAGATGCAAAATACTCCGAATCCTCCGCCTTATCCAGCAGGTGCAGTTCATCTCTTAACCACTGAATGACCGCTCCTCCTACATAAACAGAGCCCTCCAAAGCATACTGCACCTTTCCGTCAATGCCCCAGGCAATGGTACTTAATAAGCCATGCTTTGAAAGAATGGCATGATCTCCTGTATTCATCAGCATAAAGCAGCCGGTGCCGTAGGTATTTTTCACATCCCCCTTTTGGAAGCAACATTGTCCAAAAAGAGCTGCCTGTTGATCTCCCGCCACTCCGCAGATAGGAACGGGTCTTCCCAAAAACTCCGGATCCACCTCTCCGAAGAAGCCGGAGGAAGGATTTACCTTGGGAAGCATAGCCCTGGGAATTCTAAAAAAGGACAGAAGCTCCTCATCCCATTCCAAACTATGAATGTTAAACAGCAACGTTCTTGATGCATTGGTATAATCCGTAACAAAACAGTTTCCCTTACTCAACTTATACATCAACCAGGTATCCACGGTACCGAAGCAAAGTTCTCCCGCCTCCGCCCTTTCCTGAGCCCCCTCCACATGGTCTAAAATCCAACGAATCTTCGTGGCGGAAAAATAAGGATCAAAAACCAGACCGGTTTTTTCCCGAATCTTTTCTGAAATCTCCGGATGAGACTTTTGCGCTTCCTTTATCCATTCCGTTGTTCTTCTGCACTGCCAAACAATAGCGGGATAAATGGCCTGTCCCGTCTTTCTATCCCATACAATGGTACTTTCCCTTTGATTGGTAATACCGATGGCTAATAAAGATGCAGAGGGAATCCCCGATTTTTCCAGACATTCTCGTGCTACCGCCAACTGGCTTTGCCAGATTTCATTGGGATGATGCTCCACATAACCGGGCTTCGGATAATACTGGGGAAACTCTTTTTGTGCCTTCAAAACCGCCTCTCCCTCTTCGTCAAAAAGGATGGCTCTGGTACTGGTGGTACCCGCATCTAAGGCCATGATATATTTTTTCATTTCATATCCTTTCTATAATTGCCTGATAATTTCTCTTTACTGCAAACTTTCTTTGCCTACCTGGATATTTATTACACTTTATGCTCTTTATTGTTTAACGTGTCCATTTATATACCACGCAAAACATATCTTCTCTAAATTCTTTTTTCCGTAAATTCCGGAATAAAGCTTTCTTTGGCACTTTCTTCCTCTTGCATATAGGCGTTTTGAATTCCTAGCTCTTCAGCATAACGAATCCATTTTTCATACTCTTTTCCGTAGACTCGACGGTCAATCTCCGGGTAAGCCTCAAGATTTCCATAAGGAATGTATTGCCGAAGTAAACTGTATAAAATATTTTCTCCGTACTCTTCATAGGCATATTTTAACACTTTTTTCGCCTGATACACCTGATTCGGCAAGAGCAAATGTCGAAGAATCACACCTTTTTGTAAAAGCCCCTCCTTATATTCCAGTTCGGGACACTGACGCATACACTCCGCCAGAGCTTCCTTTGCCCTCATCGGGTAGTCCTTTGCCTTGGAATAGCGTAAGGCCGTGTCTTCCTTTATGTATTTAAAATCAAAAAGATAAATATTGATAAGCCCTTCGCAGCTTGCCAATACCTCACTACTTTGATAACCGGAGCAGTTCCAGACAAAAGGCAAGCTAAAGCCTCTTTTCTTAGCCAAGCCAATCGCTTCTAAAATCCCCGGAAGATAATGCTCTCCCGTAACCAGATTGATATTATGACAGCCCAGCTTTTCCAAGCTCAGAAAATGCTGATAAAGCTCTTCAACAGAAACCGCCTCCCCGATTTCTCCCCGAGAAAGCCTTTGGTTTTGGCAAAAGACACAGGACAGACTGCAATAAGAAAAGAAAATGGTTCCGCTTCCCTTGCTTCCGGAAATACAGGGTTCCTCCCAAAAATGAGGAGCTGCTCTACCGATATGCATGACACTTCCCGCATGACAAAATCCCCGCTCACCTTTAAAGCGATTTACCTTACATTCCCTTGGGCAAAGTCTACAGGAAGCATAGGAAAGAATACTTTGCTTCCTTCCGCCCTGAACCGTATTAGATTTTTCTTCCTGTACTATATTAGGTTTTTCTTCCCGTGCTATCTTAGATTTCTCTTCCTGTATTATATTAGATTTCTCTTCCTGTATTTCATCTATTTCCTGTATATGCGACATTTTCGATACGTTATCCTCATTTTTCCCGCTTATTCTATTTAAGTCCGGCTTGTAAGCCCTCTAAAAAGCTGATACAATTCCTTTGATTTCACAATAATTTATCAGAATAAAGGAGTGTATTATGGCAAATCCTATTGTACGCATTACGATGGACAGTGGCAAGGTGATTCGTTTGGAACTGTATCCTGAAACTGCCCCCCTTACCGTAGAGAACTTTTTAGACCTGGTAAAGAAGGGCTTTTATAACGGATTGACCTTCCACCGTATTATTTCCGGCTTTATGATTCAGGGAGGAGACCCGGATGGAAACGGAATGGGCGGCCCCGGTTACAGCATTAAGGGAGAGTTTAAGAGTAACGGTGTAGATAACCCCTTAAAGCATGAAAAGGGTGTTATTTCTATGGCTCGTTCCATGGATCCCAACTCTGCCGGCTCCCAGTTCTTCATTATGCACGAAGCAGCGCCTCATTTGGATGGACAGTATGCCGCATTCGGAAAAGTCATCGAAGGCTTGGATGTAGTGGACGAAATTGCTTCTGTAGAAACCGGTTTTCAGGATGCTCCTGTAGAAAAGGTAATCATGGAAAAGGTAGAAGTAGAAGCCTAAAAAAAATCCCCCTCTCCTAAGAGAGGGGGGAACTATGGCTATAAGCCGGGTTATGTTAAAAATGGTCATCTATCTAGGACTTATGTCGCCATAAGCCTCAAGCGGTTTACCCGAGGGCAGGCGAGCCACCTTATGCCCTCTGTTTAACCTTGCTTCGGATGGGGTTTACATAGCATTTCCTGTTACCAGGAAACCGGTGGTCTCTTACACCCCCTTTTCACCCTTACCGGAAACCGGCGGTTCTTTTCTGTTGCACTTTCCTGTGAGTCACCTCAACCTGACGTTATCAGGCATCCTGCTCTATGAAGCCCGGACTTTCCTCTCCTGCACTTGGCAGCAGCGACCATTCACCTTAGTTCCGTTAAAGTCTAGCTTATGAAATTCTTTTTTGTCAAGAAAATCCATTTTCCTTAATACATTTTCCTCAATACAAATGTTGCAAATATTCCCCGGTTTCCCTGTTATACAGCATTTCTTCTTTCATGTTTCTATATTGCAAAGGACTTACTCCAATTTTCTGCCGAAAAATCTTGGAAAAGCTTAAAGGGTCATGATAGCCCACCATATAAGCAATCTCCGCTATGGACTTTCCGGTTCTCCGAAGCATGGCTTTGGCATTTTGCATCCGGATATAAAGTAGATATTCCTTGGGAGAGTAGCCGGTATCCTTTTTAAAACTGTTAAAAAGATGGGCTCTATGTATTCCCATTTCCTTGGCTAAAGCAGTAATGGAGATATCTTCATGATAATGCTCATCCAAATAAGCTCTCACTCTGGCACTGTGACTGCCTAAATCCTTTAAGGGACCTCCCCAATGTATTTCTTCCTGCTTTCCCCTGAGAAGATTGGCAAAAAACAAGTGCATATAGGCGCTTCTGGATAGTTGCTGCTCCGGAGTATAATCCTGTTTTTGCAAAATTTTATTGATACACAATAATAGATTATCCATCTGATGCACTATGCCCACCGGTTTTTCCTTGCTAAAGCCGGCTTCGGTAAAAAAACTGTCCGCATCCACTCCCCGCACACCAATCCAAAAATAAGACCAGGGCTCCGTTAAATCCGCCTCATACCAGGCCTCTACGTGAGGATATAAAAGAAACGCATTCCCTTTGGATAAATGATAGTATTCTCCATTAACGAATAATGTCCCTACACCGGAATAGACCACATGCAAAAGATATAAATTTCGTTTATTAGGCCCATAACGATATCCCGGAACACAACGTTCTTTTCCGCAATACATCAGCTGTAGGTCGGAGGCCTTATTCTCAGCGTCCTGAAAATTCAAAGAACGCTGCTCCTCCCCCAAAAAACAGCCAAAGGGATCTTTTACAAAATCTACAGTTTGTCTTTCCATCCCAGCAAAAAGAGAGGGAGACCGGAATTAAGAAAAAGAAAAGGGCTCTTCTCTTTGCTTTTCTCCATAGACTCTCCTCTCTCTACCTCCTACATTTATTTTTCTTTCTCCCTAAGACTTGGCATCAATCTTGAAAAGGATGGAGGCAAAGTCTCCTCCCTTTCTGCTTAAGTCATCCCTGGAGATAGGAATTCCCACTTCCATAAGCTCGCTGCCATAAGCCTGATAATCCAAGCTCTTCTTTTCCAAATTAAAGGAAGCATGTAAAACAGGATTTTCCAACCTTTCCAAGCAGGGGCTTAAATCAGCCTGTACTCTGTAAAGACGGTCCTCCTCCAAGCCCTTTAGCTTAAAACGAATCCAGGAAGCATTCACATGATTTAAGGTCTGGAAATACATGGCCAAAGCTTGATCCTTCTTAGGAGATACCACCATAAAGGCAGTTTCATTTCCCTTGAAAGGAGAACGAAGGCGATAAAAGTCTCCGTCGATCTGAATCAGCTTCCGATACTCCTTCATAAACTGAATCTGCTTCTTCACCTCTTCAATTTCCTTCTCCGGAAGAAGATTTAAATCCAGCTCATAACCGAAGGTTCCGAAGTAAGCCATATTGGCTCTGGTTTCCAATGGGGTATTTCTATAAAGCTGCTGGTTAGGTACCTGCGATACATGAGAACCGATACTGACAATGGGGTAAGCAATGGAGGTTCCGTACTGAATCTTTGCTCTCTCCGCCGCATCCGAGTCATCACTGCACCAGGTCTGGGGAGCATAATACATCAGTCCCGCATCATATCTGGCTCCTCCGCTGGCACAGGATTCAAAAAGCACATCCGGGAACTCCGTAGTCAGGCGATGATACAAATCATAGACTCCAAGAATATATCTATGCATCATCTCTCCCTGTCTTTCCGCATCCAGTGCAGCAGAATAAGGCTCGGACATATAGCGGTTCATATCCCACTTAATATAGGAAATGGAGGACTCTCTAAGAATCTTTGCCATCTTTCCGTAAATATAGTCCACAACCTCTTTTCTGGAATAGTCCAGTACATGCTGGTGTCTGGCATGGCTTGGGAAACGTCCGGGAGTAGCAATCATCCAATCCGGATGAGCCCGGTACAGGTCAGAATCCATATTGACCATTTCCACTTCAAACCAAAGACCGAACTTTAGTCCCAGAGCCTCTACCTTCTTGGACAGGCCTGCAATTCCCTGGGGAAGCTTTTCCAAGTTGGCATCCCAGTCCCCAAGGCCTCTGTAATCATCATTTCTCTTTCCGAACCAGCCGTCATCCAATACGAAAAGCTCCGCTCCCACTTCCTTTGCCTTCTTAGCAATGTGAAGAATCTTCTCCTCGTTAAAGTCAAAGAAGGTAGCCTCCCAGTTATTTAAAAGAATCGGACGTTCCTGATTCTTGTATTTTCCGTGCATAAGGCGGTTTTTAAAGAAGCGGTGATAAACCTGACTCAAACCGTTCAAACCGTCCTCGGAATAGGCCATCACCACCTCAGGACTTTGGAAGGACTCTCCCTCTGAAAGGCAATAGGAGAAGTTCTGAGGATTTATTCCCAGCATTACTCTGGTCATATCAAAGGTGGATACCTCTACCTGTGAGAGGAAATTCCCGCTGTAAACTAGGTTAAAGCCATAAACCTTTCCCTGATCCTCATTGGCATCCGGACGAAGCAGGGCAATAAAGGGGTTATGCTCCGCACCGGAACAGGTACCGTTTAAGCTTTGAATACCTTGAATCCCCATTTCCAGTTTTCTGGTTTTTACATAGCGCTCTCTTCCCCAAGCTCCCGCCAAATGAAGCATGGTAAAATCTTTATCCAAGAATTCCACACTCATACTGAGGGCCGCCTCTAAGTGGATTTTTTCCGCTCCCATTTGGGTAAAGCAGACATTTCGGCAAAGCACCGGATAGTCTCTATAAAGGGTATATTCCAAACGAAGCTCTGTCTCACTGACAGCATCTACCAGGAAAATATCCAAGGTCAAAGCTTCATCATCCGCCTCCACATAGGACATCGGTAAGGGCAGGTAGCTTGGCTTTCCCTTCTTGATTTCATAGCCCCGATAGCGGAAGTCGGATACCCTGCTGCCGTTTTCCTGCAAAATGGAAAAGGCAGGACTGCGATAGTCTCCTGTTCCATAGGAAGGATATTCCTGGGTGGCATATTGCATGGAAAGTGAGCCCGGCTCCGGGATACATACGCTCATCTGAGAACGCTGAGCCTCTTCATGGAGAGAGGAAAAACCTTCTCTATCATGGATTCGCTTTCCATAATACAGATGCTCCAGCTGCTCATTCTCCATTACCCGCATAAGGTAGGATATCTTCTCGTTATATAAATGAAAAACTCTTTCTTTTTCGTGAAAAACAATATCAAAAGCCATTCTACTCCTCCAATCCTAGAGCTTACCGCCACTGGTGGCAATTCCTTCAATGAATTGCTTCTGGAACAAAACATATAAAACGATCATCGGAACACAGGCAATTAGGGATGCCGCCATCAGTTCCGGGAATTTCATCACATACTGCCCCTGCATCTTTGCCAAAGCAGAGGATAAAACCAACATATCCTTATCCGTATTTACAATCATGGGCCACATCAAATCCTTATAGGCAAAGAGGGCTGTAAAAATCCCCAGTGCCACCATGGAAGAACGCATCAAAGGCATCATAACGAAAAGGAAGGTTTGTCCGATATTACAACCATCCAGTCTGGCAGCCTCCTCCAAATCCTTGGGAAGTCCCATAAAGCCCTGTCTTAAAAGGAAGGTTCCAAAGGCAGTAACCAGTCCCGGAAATACCAAAGCAAAAATCGTATTTAACATTCCCATCTTGGAAACCATTAGATACTGAGGAATCAAAAAGACCTGATTCGGTACCATCATTTGGAATAAAACAAGGGAAAATGCCAGGTCTCTTCCCGGAAAACGGAGTCTGGCAAAGGCATAGCCCGCCATAGTTGCCGTTACCACCGCACAAAGCACTCTAAAGAAAATCAAAAGCAGGGTATTTCTATAGAGCAAAAGGAAATCCATGTTGGCAATAACCGCCTTGAAGGCATCTGTTCGCCAAACCTTCGGGAAGATAATAAAAGGATTCACGGAGGTTGCCTCTGTAGTACTCTTAAAGGCTGTCAGTACCATCCAGAAAAAGGGAACCAACATGGTAATGGAAATCAATACCAGTGTAAGATGCACGACAAAACTACTGATTTTTCTATTTCTCTCTAAGCTATCCATAGGTACTCCTTTCTTAATTATAGTAAACCCACTTCTTCTGCCCGATCATCTGTAACACAGTAACCAGTAAGGTCAGAAGGAGGAGCACCACCACAATGGTTGAACCATAACCGATATTTTTGTTTACAAAGGAATACTTATAGAAAAGATATACCAAAGACTGGGTTTTTCCCAGTGCCGGGTTGGTGTTATCAATTACCATATAAATCAAGTCAAATACCTGTAAACTGGCAATGACTCTGGTTACCAAAACGAAGAAAATTGTGGGCGAAAGTAAAGGCAGGGTAATGTTAAAGAAGCTGGAAATACCGGTTGCTCCGTCAATCTCCGCCGCCTCGTAATAATCTCCAGGAATTTCCTGTAATCCAGCCAGGAAAAGTACCATGTTATAGCCTAAGATGGACCAAATACCGATTACCGCAACGCTGTAAACGGCAATACTTGGGTTACTTACCCAGTTAATTTTGCTATGAAAAATATGGTTTAACAAACCGAAGTCGGAATTGTATAACCAACGCCAAACCATGGCAATAGCAGCAGGTGCCGCCACCATAGGCAGGAAGATAATGGTTCTATATACCGATCTTCCCTTGATTTTCTTATTTAACAGCACTGCCAAAACCAGGGAAATAGCTATGGAGAAGGGGACTTCCACAATCGCATAACGCACCGTATTCAACAGGGCCTGCCAGATTTCCTTATCTGCAAAAACCTTCTGGTAATTTTGCAAGCCAACAAAAATATTTCCTCTACCAAAGTCTCCCGTCTTAAAGAAGCTTTGATAAATGGTGTTGATAATCGGTATAATATTTAAAACCACCAAGCCGATTATCGTTGGCAGGATAAATAACCAGCCCCAGATAAATTCGTTTTTCTCTCTACTGGTAAACGAAAAGCCTTTCTTTTTCTCTTCCGCCATAGCTACTCCTTTTCTACTAAATACCGGACTTCAAAGTTTGTTTTTGCAACATCTTACTTCCCGTGCTCCTCAGCAAGCTTCTCATTCATCTGTGCCGCCATCTTTTTACAAGCTTCCTCCATCGTCAGCTCTCCGGTATATACCTTAGTAACCAACTCTGCATTGGCATCCTCCCAGCTTACTGTACTTCTGGAAAAAGGAAGAATCTCCATATCTTCCATCATATTAAGATATGCCTGTAAATTAAAGGGAGCACTTTTTGCCCATGCTTCGGAAGTTCCCTTGTAAGCGGACATGGTAATACCAAGCTCTGCCTGCTTTCTCTGTGCCTTTTCAGATCCCATATACTCAATCAGCTTCCAAGCCTCTTCCTTATGCTTTGTATTGGCTGCAGCAGCCCATCCTAAACCATTGTAGATGGACACTCTTCTTCCGGTCACTTTATCCTTGGGAAGCTCTACGCAATCCGCATTGGCCAAGCTGAAATCATTCTTCTTATGGGCCGCAATCATCCAAGAGCCCTGGGTAATCATTGCCACCTTACCGGACTGGAATAAAACATCTTCAGAGTTTTCGGACATGGTCTCTGCGGAAGGAATCAAATCTTCCTTAATCCAGGTCTCCAAAATCTGCATGGCTTCAATACTCTTCGGATCGTCATAGCCGGATTTTGTCTTGTCATCATTTAGAATATATCCGCCTCTGTCCAAAATCATATTATAATAGCCTGCCTGATCATTGTTTGGCTTTAAGCAAAAACCATACTGAGAACCATCCGGCTTCTTTAACTTTCTGGCAGCTTCCGTCAAGTCATCCCAGGTCCAGTCTGCTGTAGGATAAGCAAGGCCTGCCTCATCAAACATCTTCTTATTGTACCAAAGAGCAATGGTATCAATGTCCTTTGGCACCGCATAGTCCTTGCCCTCATAACCGTAAAGACTCCAGATGTCTGTTGGGTAATACTCCTTTTTAATTACTTCAGAATTCTTAATATAATCCGTCAAATCCAAAAGCATGCCGTTACTCATGTACCGCTCCGACTCATTGGAATGCATCCAGAAAACATCCGGTAAAGAGCCGCCCTGGGCAGCCGCTTCCATAGCCGTCCAATAATCCGCCCAGCGTACAACGGTAATCTTCGTTTTAATTCCTGTTTCCTTCGTGAAATCTGCCATGATTTCTTCCAGTCCGGGCTCCTGATTGGTATCCCAGATGGATACGGAGAGAGTTACGTCCGAATTGTTTTCTCCCTCTGCTTTCGCAGTTTCCTTTGCGCTCTCCCGGGCTGTTGTTTTGGAGCTCTCCGAAGAATTTCCCCCGGAATTATCCGTCTTCTGTCCGCAGGCCATCAAGCCTAAAAGGCTTAAGCCCATTGTCAATGCGTACTTCCTTAACATACTTGCCTCCTTTTAAAAAAATTGAAAGGTAAGCAAACAGGTATTCCCGAGGATAGCTCTTGGAAATTTTAGAAAAAGAGGCTGTAAAAAAAGAATTCATCTTTCGTCCCTTCTTTTTTCACAACCCCTCTTCTATACGCAATCGACCCTGGTACTTTTCTTTTAAACGAGTATCGCACACTACGCGTGCGATACTCGTTAAGGATCAAATTACTTCTGCTCTTCTGCAAGCTTTTCATTCATTTGTTCTGCCATCTGCTTACATGCTTCTTCCATAGTAAGCTCTCCGGTATAAACCTTGGTAATGATTTCATTATCTGCATTTTCCCAGCTTACAGTACTTCTGGAATAAGGACGAATTACCATGTCATCCATCATGTTCAGATAAGCCTGCAGGTTAAAGTTTGCACTCTTTACCCATGCATCGGAGGTTCCCTTGTAAGCGGACATGGTTACTCCAAGTTCAGCCTGCTTCTTCTGTGCCGGCTCAGATCCCAAATACTCAATCAGCTTCCATGCTTCTTCTGTGTGCTTACCGTTCTTTGCGGCAGCCCAGCCTAAACCGTTGTATAAAGAAACTCTCTTACCTGTTTTAGCATCCTTGGGAAGCTCTACAATATCGGCATTCTGCGCTGTGTACTCATTAGCCTTATAGCTGGCAATCATCCAAGAGCCCTGAGGAACCATAGCTACCTTTCCGGACTGGAACAATACTTCCTCTCCGTTCTCGGACATAGTCTCAGCGGATGGCATCAAGCCTTCTTTAATCCAAGTATCTAAAATATTCATTCCTTCGATGGTCTTTGGATCATCCCATCCGGACTTCTTCTTATCATCACTGATAACATATCCGCCCTTATCATAAATCAGGTTATAATATCCTGCCTGATTGTTATCCATCTTCACTGCCAAACCGTACTGAGATCCGTCAGACTTTGTCAGCTTTCTTGCGGTTTCTGTTAAATCATCCCAAGTCCAGTCGGAAGTAGGATAAGGAACCCCCGCCTCGTCGAAAAGCTTTTTATTGTACCAAATGGCAATAGTATCAACGTCCTTAGGAAC